>JBBTGK010000049.1:0-15726 GCA_038060635.1 Cyanobacteriota bacterium
ACTTTACCTCAAGATTTTAAAGAGGCTACTTCTAAAAAAGCAAGTTTAGTAAATAATGCAAGTTCTATAGAAAAAATTACAGTAAAAAAACTATCTGATGATTTTAAACCAGAAGGTCAAATTTATGATTATTCTTTGAAAAAACCTACTAAAAAAACTTACTATGCAAATCAAGGTTTAGTAATGATAGAATATGAAAATGGAAGTGTTTTGAGTTATAAAGTTCAAGATATTTTAGGGTGGAAAATAAATTCTGCTATTCAAAAACCTGTTGTTATTACAAAATCTAATGAAATAATACCTGTATCTAATGATTTACCAATAACAATGTCAGATGGAAGAACTATGTATCCTGCCGATGAAGGATTTCCTAAAAATATTTTTCCTGAATATAATAATTCATCTATTTCAAAAAAAGTTGAAAATACTAACTCATCGACAAATAAAAAAGATTTACCACCTCAACCAAAAATAGATGAAAACAGCCCTATAAATAAATTACCACCAGCTGGTAAACCACCATCAATGGAGTCTATACCAAAACAAGGATTGCCAGGAGGTTAAAATGAAAATAAAAGTAAAAAAAGGTTTTTTATTAACAGAGGTAATGTTGACAATAGTTATAATTGCTATTGCTATGTTAGCAATAACACCAGTTCTTTTTGTTGGTTCTAGAAGTGGTAAGATAATGAAAAAAAAATCTGTAGAAATTAATATTGCACAAAGAGAGATAGAAACTTTTAAGCAGAAAGATTTTAGTACTATAAGAAAAGAAATAGAAACTAAAATAAATGATTCAGCTAATTTTGATAAATTTTTAAATGGTGTTACACCTTTTAAGTTTTTTCCAGATCCTTCTGCCACTCAATTTGTTAATCCAAATACAGGAGAAATAAAAGATTCTGCTTCTCCTGGTTTTTTTCCCTTGGTTATAACTAGAAATTATTATGCTTTAAATGATAGTACATCTCAATGGGGTGAAACCATTCAACTTAATGTTAGTGTCCAAGTTCAACAACCAGATACAAAACCCGTTACTATCTCTGCTATATTAACTAGGGATACTTCTAATAAATGAAAATAAAAGTAAAAAAAGGGTTATCAATTGCAGAGCTTCTTATTGGCCTTACAATAGGAATTGTTGTTTTGTCTGTTTTAATGGCTTTTTTTATGAATAGCTCTAAAATGATAGAGAGTGAGCAAAGATTTGTAAAAGACTCTTCTCATCTTCAATTTTTGATGAATAGAATTGCTGAAGATATAAAAAATTGTAATACAGTTCCTCCAACAACAATAACAAATATAAGTTTAAGTGATTGGGCTGGATTACCTTCTATGTGTTATTCTAGACCATTTAATACAGCTTTAAATAACCCAATTTGTCAACCTGCATCATCATCTTATCCAAAAGAGCTTCCTACATATCCTACAGCTTATTTATATCAATCTCAAGCTGGTTTAACATCTACACCTAATGGTTGGTATCCAAAACAACAAACATTAACACAAGAATCAAATCAATTAGGTTTTTATAAGGTTTCCAATGGTCTTATTAATAGAGTTCTTTATTATATCGAACAAGATCCAGCTTATCCAGCCTCTCAAGAAGTTTATATTTTAAAAAGAAAAGAACAGTTAAACGTAGCAACTTCTTCAGATAAATATGAGGATATTTTATTACAAAGCAATATAACTACAGTTGTTTCTGGTGTAAAATATGCTAAATTTACTTACCCAGCCTTAGAAAAAAAATTAGAACCAACTTCAACAGAATATGATGCGAATTTTTTTACAAAAATAAATGATGTTAATACAAATGAAGCAGATGTTAGCAAAAGACCTTATGTTCAAAGTGTTTTTTTAAATGATTTTAGAAATATTATAGGAATTAAAATATCAATTGCAGGCCCAATTTCAAAAGCTACAAATAAAAGGGTAGAAGCATTTGGTTTATATACAGAAGTAAATATTAGGAATTAAAATATGAAAATAAAAAAAATAAAAAAAGGATTTACCTTTACCCCAGCAATTTTTATTATTGTTCTTCTTATGATGGCAACTTCAACATATTTGATATATGTAACCAATTTGGCACGAACAGAAGTAAAACTAGAAAGTTCTGCAATATCAAAATATGTAGCAGAGTCTGGTATTTTCCATTTAAAAGGAAAATTGGCTAAGATGAATGCTATTAATCCTTCTGGAAAAATTGTTAATAGTTGGTTTAATATAAAAACTTTAAAGTATGATGCAATTCCTTTACCAGTACCTCCTGCAACTCCTACCGCTCCTGTTTGTGCAGATTATATTTTTACTTCTAATACTTGTGATGACGCATCAAGAAATGCAACTTTTACTCAAAGAACAAGTCCATTGATAGAATTAAGAGAGAATCCAGCAGATCCTACTTCTAAATTAATTGGTAAATATCGTGTAACAATTGATGATGGTGAAATAGTCGGGGCAAAAACATCAACAGGTTCTCCAATTTCTGGATATGATAGATATAATAATAAAATTTGGTCAGATTCAACCGATAAAAATTATTTCAAAACATTAGGTCTTACAAGATATGGAATAAGAGTTGATGGTTTTGCAGTAACAGATAATGGAACTGAAATAAAACCAGCACAATCTGTGTATTCTGTAATTGATGTCCCTCAAAGTGCAACAACTATTCCTCCTGATGATTGGGGTGGTAGTAGTAGTGGCAGTGGTGGAGCAAAAGCACCAGCATCATATATGTTAGTTACAAATAGCACAACTGATACTTTAGTAAGTCCTACATCAGAAAATAGACTTTTAAATTTACTTAGTAATCAAGTAATTACAGGGCCCATTCATACAAATGAGCAATTTGGTTTTACTTGGAAAGGTAATTTTGATATAAATATAAACCAGAGTGTAGATAGCTCTAGATCTACAAAAAATGATAATTTCACTGTTCTTACTTATAGAATGCAAACTCCAAATACAGGAGATCAAACTCCTTTACTTGTTTATCAAATGGGTTTTTTAGAAAATCCTATGACTTGGAAAATGACTGTTTTTGGAAAAGGCTTTTCTTCTACAGCAGGACTTTATTATCAAATATATTCAAAAACAGGTGTGGGTAATCTTACAACTTGGACTTCTCCATTAGAAACTGGAGTAGCTGGAAATGGTGATAATTATATGAAATTTGATTTTCCTAGTTCAATAACAAAAACAGATTTTCCTGTTAAAATTTGGTTTTATAAAAATGGAGAGTATTTATGTTATACACTAGATACACAAGAAGATATTATAAATTTAGCACCTCAAGAACCGCTTAAGGTTTTGGGAATAATGCAAGCTTCTAAGAAAAATCTTATATCAGAAGATATTTATAAGCAAAGTGAATATAATAGTACTGCATCAAATGATTATAGATTTATAGGAAGTCTTTTAGGAATGGGAGCAACTCCTTACATTGCATGGGATCCACCAGGAAATGAGCCACCACCATATCCATTATATAAAGACTCTCCTCCTTTTCCAATTAATACTCCTTATCCTTTAGGAGATGCTGCTAAATTATATAATGTTACATATATAACAAATTATAATTTACCTCATAGAAAAATAAAAGTTTATTCTCTTCTTACATATTCTTCTACTTCATTTTCTACACCAGATCCTTT
Source organism: Cyanobacteriota bacterium (assembly GCA_038060635.1). Taxonomy (GTDB): domain Bacteria; phylum Cyanobacteriota; class Sericytochromatia; order UBA7694; family JACMQJ01; genus JBBTGK01. The sequence goes on from JBBTGK010000049.1 coordinate 3,663, forward strand.
TATAAATCCAAAGCTTTATTATATTCATTCTCATAAAGCAGAAGGAAAATCTTATGCACCTTGGGTTGATAATCATGAACACAAAGGAAGTATTTTTGGATTAGATCAAGTAAATCTTTTAATGAATGATAAAACAACTGATTATATTTATAAATTAGTGCAGTTATTAACTTATGATTGGACTTTTTATCATAGACATGAAATATCTGCAAATTTACTTTCTGGAACATTTTCATCAACTGATGATAATTTCTTTTTTTGGGAAAGTGCTTTATATAAACCGGTTTTAGCTACATCAAAAATACCACCAATACTTGTTCCTAATAATGTCAATTCAAATACTCAAAGAATATATTTTAATCAAATTATAAAAACAATTTTAGATAAAGAATTAACTATAGATGGTTTAGGTAATTATCAAGATCCTGCTCAAATTGCTGAAGATAGAGATAAAGGTTATTATAATGCGAATGGAAGTACCATCGATTTTAGATCTACTTATTTTGGCAATGATCTTAAATATACTGCTGGAGTAAGTTCTGGTCAACTTGTATTACCAGTAGGAAGTAAAATTTCTGACACATATCAAATTTATGTTAATGATAAAGAGTATTTAGATGATCCTATTACAGTACAACCTGACTTGACAAAACCAAACCCAGATTATCTAAAAATTGCATCTTCAGAACTTAATGCAGATTATAATAAATATACATATAGACAAATACCAAAAAATGCCTCTACTGTTTTATCGACAGTAAAGCAAACATTAGATGGTGGAATAATTTTGGTAAGGGAAGGTACTGTTAGAATAGGAGGGATGGATTTTAATAATCTTGCTGGTAATGGTGTAACAAGAGGAACTGGATATGTTTCTCCTTCTGCAGGGTCAATGGGAAAAAATACGATAATAGACGGGCGACTTACAATAATATCTTATTCTGAGGTAAAACCAACTACTTATACAATTGATGATCCTAATATTACAACTGATAATCCAGGAGATATTGTGATAACTGGTAGTATTATCTATAAAAATAAAATATTTCCTAAAAAAGAACAATTATCGCATCCTAAATATGAAACGCACTCGGGTTTTAGGCAATATGCAGCGTCAACTTTAGACATTTATAAACATCATCCTTATGAGGCAATGGGAAAAGATGCTTCAGGTGGAAATCCGACTCCTACAAGTGTTTCTGATACAATTTCTAATATAAAATGGATTACAGAACTTCCTGATAGAAGTGCTACTCCACCAGCCATAAACAAAGAAGGGATTCCTTTGAGTGTTATGCCTAAAGACCCACGTACTAATGATTTTGAGAAATTAAATTCTTTAGCGTTAATTTCTTCTAATGATATAAAAATACCTGTTATGCATTATTATCAAATAGATTCAGGTACATCAAAAGAAGAGGAAGATTTTGATCCTCCTCAAAATCCTTATGTAAGACCGAGTATGAAAGATATATTAACAATTCATGGGCAACTTATTGCAGGTCATCAACTTACGCAAACAAAAGCAAAAATAAAAGCTAATTTATTAGCTCCTTATCTTACAGTTCCATCAAAAAATGATCAACTTGTTATGTTTGGTTCTTTTTATTCACAAGAACAACCAGATTTAAGTTATTTTGATAGATCTCCATCAAATAGTTATGATACTAGTATAGGTAGAATTTATATGTTTGATAAAGCTTTATCACAAGTTCCATTACCAGGAACACCATATTTTCCTACTAGTACAACAAATCCTTATGCACCTAATAATCAATTTGTGGCATCTTCAAATATGCCAAGAATTGTACCAGGAACATTTAAAAATATTTCGGATGGTGCGAATTAATAAGAGAATTTAAACTACAGATTTAGACACATTAAACGGATAAACTACATATTTTATAAGATTAATTTGTAGTTAATGTGTCTAATGTGTCTAATCTGTAGTTTAAGATATTATTTATACGTTAATAAGGTTAATATTAGGTTTAATTATCTGATCTTTTGTTATTTTAAAATATTTTGAATTATTTAATACTATTTCAATTTTTTCATCTGAGTTTAATGTATCACCCATAATAAAAGAAATTTTTTCAATATCATCTTCTTTTTCAATTTTTATACAAGCTTGATTATATATTTTGGCAACCGATACAGAAATTTCATTTACTAAATAATTAAAAGTAATTTCTTCTTTATGAGTTTCAGAATGAGGTAGAATATGTAAATCTATAAAATTAAGCATATTTGGAATAGAAATTAAATAATCTTCTTTTTGAAGAAAAAAAGTTTGATAACCTAAATAAATTGCCCCAGCACTTGTACCAACTTTTATTGGAACTTTTTTAAATAAGTCTTTGTATTTATTCAATCGTGTATGTTTATAAGGACTACCACCCAAAAAATATATAATGTCAGCTTTTTCTATTTTATCAGAAAAATCTAATTCTACATTATCTAATATTTCAAAATGGCAATTATATCTTGAAAAAATAGTAGAAATATTATCCTTATATTTTTGATGCCAATCTGTTCCATCTGAAGCTGTCGCAAATAACAATATAAAAGGATTTTCTTTTTTAGACGATTTTATTATATCTAAATTAATTTTATCTGTATCTTTTTCTGGAGATATATTCCCAGACATTAAATAATAGATTTCATTCATTTTTTAAGATTTTTCATAGGTGTTAATTTATTATAACCCAATATTTTTATATGTTTAAAAACTTTATTTTCTTTAGCTTTAAACACAAAAGTATATGTACTTCTTGAATCTTTTTTAGAAATTTGATAATAATCAGCTATTTGTATAGATTCTGTTTTTTTAGCTACTTTACTACCTTGATAAGTAAACTTAAACGTACTTAAAGCATAAAGATTGTAAGTATTATTTTCAGAATCAATTAATGTTATTTGAGGTGAATTATTTTTTATAATTATATCTTTATTGTGATTTAATTTTATTTTTATAACTACAAAAATATCATTACCATCTAATTTTTGATCTATTTCATTTAAATCTATTGATTTATTTGATATAACTTTTATTGCTTTTGTTTTTTTATATTCAATAACTTCAAAATATTTCCAACCATCTGTACTACCAATCAAAACATTTGGAGTTGGTTTTGGTAATATTGTAGATGTCGGTTGTGGTGAAGGTTTTTTTGTTGAAAAAATAGAAGGAAAAACAATTGGTTCCTCAGATTTAAGAGGTGTTGGAGATGGTTTTGGGGTTTTATTTTTTAATGAATCATAAATTTTGTAAGAATCAATCGCAGATTCTACATCAAAAAGAGCCTCATAAATTTTACCTTGCCATTTATATATTTCTATTGGAACATCTGCATTTTTAAGTTCTTTATCTATTAAAATTAGTGCTTTTCTATATTCTTCATTATCATATAAAGCTTGTATCTCATTTATAATATCCGCATAAATTATTTTTGATATTATATTTTCATTTTGAAAAACAGAAAAAGCATAACTATTTGAAGCTATAAGAGGAATTATTATTAAAAAAAATAAAACTAATTTTTTATCTGGTACTTGCATAATATTGATCTTTAGTTACATTAACAGGATTATATCCATCCGGTTCCATAATCCAAACATCTTTAATTCCATCTCTATCTGAAGTAAAAGCTATTTTTCCTGCTCTTAGTACAACTGGTTCAGAATCATAACCAGGCATTTGGGTTAAGTTTCTAAGATCTGTTCCATCTATATTTATTCTAAATATTTCTATATCACCATTTTTATCTCTTGAAGAAAAAACAGCTTTTGGCGTAAAATTAATTAAATATTGTTTTCTTTTTGATTCAAAACTATCATTGGGCATTGGGGAAACTAACATATAATCTTTAAAGTATCCTGGTAATGCAGTTAAAGATAATGGTTTATTTGGTATTGAAGTAATTTTTTGTTTATTTGATCCATCAGCATTCATTTTCCATATTTCCCATTTACTTTTTTCATTTGATAGATATAAAATTGAGCCATCATCGAGTGGTGATGGAAAATCATAATAATTATCATCATCAGTTAATTTTGAAACATTAGAAGAATTTGGATCCATAATAAATATTTTAGGTTTAATTTCTCTATCAGAAACAAAAATAATACTTCCATCTATCGTTATAGAAGGTCTGTAATTATTAAATCCTTTATCAAAAGTAAGTTGTTTTAAGTTTGATCCATTACTATTTATTATATATATCTGCCATGTTCCAGTTCTTTTAGATGTGAAAAGAATTTTACCTGCATTTGTAACAACAGGATCAGCTTTTTCAAAAGCATCGTTAGTCAATCTTAATTTGAGATTAGTATTCATATCAGTTACATACAGATCCATTTTTTTTCCTTCTTTTTTTATAAAAGGAATCATGGCTTTTACAGAACTAAAAGAATCATCTTTTTTAATGTTTTTTTCTGAACAAGAAAAATTTACAGCTAATAATATTGTAGCTAATGAAATCTTTGATAATGTTTTTATGTAATTAGATATTTTCATAAGTATATATTTTTCTTCAATAAAACTTAAGTAATTATATCATAAATATAAATTAAAAAAATAATAATAAAAAATTTACTTTTCATCAATTATATTTTAATGTTTTATAAACAGCTTAATATTTTTATTATGTTGAATATTTTCGATTTTTTTGAAATTTTTGACTAAAATTTAAATTAAGAACTTGTTAAATTATTTAAGTAAGAGTAAAATTTAGGTAATTTTCTAAGTTGTGGTGTAAATTGATTAATCGAGGATATTATTGTAATGGCAATTGTTTCTAATAAAAAATTAGATCTTGAATCAAAGATTTTATTTTTAAAAAGAGTTCCTATATTCAGTGGTGTTGATGATGAAAGTCTTAACAAAGTTGGTAGTGCCACCTCTGAAAAAAACTATTCTAAAAAAAATATAGTTTTTCATGAAGGTGATTATGGTGATGCACTATATATTATAAAAAATGGAAGAATAAAAATATCTAAAGTTGCGATAGATGGAAGAGAAAAAACACTAACTATATTAAAAGCTGGTGATTTTTTTGGTGAAATGGCTATTTTTGATAATATGCCAAGATCTGCAACTTCCGAAGCAATGGACAATGATGTTAAATTACTTTCTATTAGTAAAAGTGATTTTGAAAAAGTTATTTTTGAAAATCCTTCAATTGCTATTGCAATTATGAAAGATTTAACCAGAAGAATAAGACAAATCAATGAACAAGTTCAAGATTTAGCTTTTAAAGATGTTCATGGAAGAGTAGCAAGTACTATTTACAATTTGCTAAAAACTGAAAGAGAAGCATCTAAAGAAGAAAATAAAGAAAAAATCAGATCTTTACGAATGACTCATCAAGATTTAGCTAATATGGTTGGTTCATCAAGAGAAACAGTTACAAGAGCCTTAAATAGACTTCAAGATGAAGGAATAATATCAATAAGTCATCAACAAATATCTATTAATGATATGGATAAACTTGTTGAAGAACAAGGCTAGGAAGTGAAACTTTTTTTTCATTTTTTTTGTCTTATTCTATTTTTTACTTTTTTTTGTGGAATTTCTTATGGAGAAGATACAAATTTATTTCCATTTGAAAATCATTTAATTAATAAATATGGTTTTATTGATTATTCAGGAAAAATAATTATAGAAGCTGAATTTGATGAAGCTGAAAAATTTTCTAATGGCATATCAATAATCAGAAAAAATAATCTTTTTGGTTTTATTAATTCCTCAGGAAAAATTTTTACACCAAGATTTTATGAAATAAAAAACTATACAAATGATAATTTTTTAGTGGTAAGAGCAAAAGATGGTAAATATGGTTTTGTTGATAAAAATACACTAGAAACAATAATAGCTCCTATTTTTCAGGATGCATTTCCTTTTTTTGAAGGTTTTGCTAAAGTTAAAATAAATAATAAATATGGTTTTATAGATAAAACAGGTAAATTTATTATTTCTCCTAAATATGATTATGCAGAAAAATTTTCTGATGATATTGCTTGGGTTAGTGTTTCTAATGGAGATTCTATGTATGTTAATAAAACAGGTAAAGTAGTAATAAGAGTAAAAACTGATTATTTAAGAAATTATTCAGAAGGATTATCTCATTCCCTAATAAATAATAAATATGGTTATGTTGATAAACAAGCAAAAAAAGTTATAGATAATAAATTTCAATTTGCAGAAAAATTTTCTGAAGGTATTGCAAAAGTTAAATTTGAAGGTAAATGGGGATTTATAGGTAAAAAAGGTAATTTTGTTATAAAACCAATTTTTGAAGCTTTAAAAAATTTCAAAGAAAATGTTTGTCCAGCTAAAATTGATAATAAATGGACTTATATAGATAAAAAAGGTAATATTTTATCAGAAAAAAGATTTGATTATGCAGAAAATTTTTCTGATGGAACGGCACTGGTAAAAATAAATGAGAAGTATGGATATATTGATAATAGCATGAACTATGTTATAAACCCTTCTTTCGATTATGCAGAAAATTTTTATTCTGGTTTAGCAAAAGTAAATCAATTTTATTATATAGATAAAACAGGTAAAGCTATTTTTGATTATGATAAATATATTAAAAACTATTTATATTCAACTACTAATTTAGAAAAATATAATCTAAAATTAAATGATAGTGTTTGTGTTAAACACTGGAATAACAATGAAGGTTTTTGTGGAAAAATATTAGAAGTAAAAGAAAAAGCTTATTTAATAAATATTGAAACAATAACTTGTAAATTATGTATAGGTGGTTGTTCAAATAACCCTATTAATATTGTTTCAAATATAAATAAAAAATTACTTTCAGAAGGCGTTTATACAGTAATAATTCCTAAAGATTGTATTACTTCTTATTCAAAATAACTAACCAAAATTATATAAAAAAATCTAAGATAAATTAATTTATCTTAGATTTAGTTTTAATTTAGAAAAAATTAACTAAAAACAATATTATTTTCTTCCATTCTTCTAATTGCTAATTTTATTCTTTCTTCTGGAGCTGTAAGAGCAATTCTGATATACCCTTCTCCATATTCACCATAACCAATTCCTGGTGGAACAATAATTCCTGCTTTTTCTAATAAAAATGCAGAAAATTCTGTAGAAGAAAAACCTTTAGGGGTAGGAATCCACATATAAAATGTAGCTTTTAGTGGTTTTAAATTCCAACCTAATTTATTTAAACCTTCGGTAACAATATCTCTTCTATTTTTATAAATATCATTCATTGTATCAATGTGATCTTGAGGGCCTAATAATGCATCTATAGAAGCTGCTTGAATTGCTTTAAAAACACCAGAATCAATATTATTTTTTATTCTTCCTAATGCTTGTACAGCGTATTCATTTCCAACCGCCATGCCAATTCTCCAACCTGTCATATTATAGGTTTTACTCAAAGAATTAAATTCAATACAAACATCTTTTGAGCCTTTTGCTTGTAAAAAACTAGGTGCTTTATAACCATCATAAGCCATTTCAGAATAAGCTAAATCATGGCAAACTAAAATGTCATGTTTTTTTGCAAATTGAACAACTTCATCAAAAAACTCTACAGTTGCAATTGCTCCTGTTGGGTTGTTTGGATAATTAAGAAACATAAGTTTAGATTTATCTGCAATATCTGAAGGTATTTTAGTTAAATCTGGTAAAAAACCATTTTCTTCTAATAAAGGCATTGAATAGGGATTAGCATCAACAAAATGTGATGTAACTTTATATACAGGATATGCAGGATCAGGAACTAAAACATAATCCCCTGGATCTGTAAAAGCTAAATGTATATGAGCCAAACCTTCTTTAGAGCCTATTAATGAAATAATTTCTTTTTCTGGACTAAGTTCTACACCAAATCTTTTAGCATAAAAAGTAGCAACAGCTTGTCTAAAATCTTTTGTTCCATCATAAGGAGGATAATTGTGTGTTTCAGGATTTTCTACATGATTTTTCATAGAATTAATTATATGTGCTGGGGTTGGCATATCAGGATCACCTATGCCTAAATTTATTACATCTACGCCTCTTGATATTGCATCGGCCTTTTTTTTATCTAGTTCTGCAAATAAATATGGTGGGATTAAATCCATTCTTTTTGCTGTTTTCATTAATACTAATACTCCAAAAATTTACATAAAAACAGAGCCATTATATCATTATTTTTATAAAATTCTTGTATAATTTGACTTAACTTATTTTTTGATACAGGTTTAAAATGAACTATATATTTATACTTTTCGGTTCAGATTCTACTTATGAAGCTCAAGTAATGTCTAAATTTCTAGATGAAATGCCTCAAGGAACAAATGTTTTTTGTTTTATTTCAGATATTCCTGAAGTTTATATAAAAAAAAGTGAAAATATTACACGAATAATAAATAAATCACGAGAAGATAATGAAACTGCACTTAATACGGTTATAGAAGATGGTGAAATATCAGCTATTTTTATTTTTGATTTTAATAAGGTCTTTTTTACACCAGAATATGAACATGAATATAAAACTTTAAATTTTGATCTTAGATGGCTTGAAAAAATTAATGCACCAATAAATATAATAGATTCATTAGATTTTTTTGATTATACACCAGATAAAAAAATAAAATTACGTTCTTCTGGAAAATACAATCCTGAAAATTATTCTACTAATGATACAGAGATATTTACAGAAGATACTATTTCAATAAAAAGCATGAAAGAAAGTGAAACAAATGATCCTAATCAAATAAAAATGAAAAGAGCCATGTTTGATAATAAAGATATGCTTTCCTCTAGGTATGATTTTTTTCCTAATATCATAAAATTATCTCCTCCTGTTGATGTTGAGCCAAAAGAAACAGCTAAATTTTTATATTGGAATTATTCAAATGTGGATTATGAAAATCAAGATACTGATATGATGAAAGGTCCTTTAGGAATGACTGATAGTTCAAAAAATATTTTTTTAATGTTTAGCCCTGCAATGCAAATGCAAAGTATTTTATATAATAAAGGTGGGCACTATATGAGAGTTGTTGAAGTTCTCATTAAACACTTAAAAATGTTGGATATAAATATTAATCTATTTATTGGTTCGCAAGCTAAGGATCCTATAATAGATACATGGGTAAAAGGTACAAAAATAAAATACAGAGCCTTTACATCATTAGGATATGATATGTATAAAACCATGATTTTATATTGTGATGCTCTTATTACTGATACTTCTTGGAATCCTTCTTTACTTGATGCAGCTTGTCTAAAAAAACCTGCTGGTGTAATTGGTAATAGTTTTTGTTTTAATGAAACTGGAGATTCAAAATCTAATTTTGATTATACAAATCCTGAAATAGTAAAAATATTAAATCTATCTGCAAAAAACTTTCCACAAGAATTTTTCCCTTTTACTTCTTATCCACTTGAAGAAGAAAATGAAATTAAATTTGGTTTTCATGATGAAAAATATCCATATTATCTTTTGGATATATATAATACAGAGTCAGTTTTATCTTTTTTTGATGAATTTATGATCAGACAAGAAGAGGTTTCTGATGAACTAAACAAAGAGTTACATTTTTTTTCAAAACGTGGTGAAAAAGCACTATCTACATCAGAATTATTAAATATATTCACTGATGTTAACTAAAAGATAACCTAATCTTATTGATTACTTTAACTTAAACGAACAAGGTTTTATTTTTTTTTACGATATATTAGATATAGTTTTAGTTATGGAAACTAGGAGAATTTATGAGTGGTATAACAGTAGGCAGTAATTTTGGACTTGAATCTTTGGATTCTTTAAAGGCTAATAGACCTGTACAGCAACAACAAACTCAAGAATCAAATGGAGATTCATTACAATCTTTAGATTCCTTGATGATGCCTAGAGAAACAACAACAAGAGGAAGAATTCCTACTAATGAGGATATTCTAGCTCCTATTGATGCTATGAGTCCTGAGTTGAATAAACCTCAAAAAGCAGATACAGGCGATAAAAACCCACTTGATTTTGGAGTTGGTGTAGTTAAAGGCTTTGTTAAAGCTGGTGGTGATACTGTTATGGGTGTTGTTACACTTGCAAAAGGTGTTGGAACTGTTGGATTTGGATTACTTACAAAACCTAGAGAAACTCTTAGACCTGTTAAAAATGCAATGTCATATGCTATTCATAATCCTGGTAAAGCTTTAAAAACAGTTGCAGTTGACCTTCCTATGGGAATCGTTAAAGGTATTGTTAACCCTTATGCTGAAGCTATTGGAAAAGGAAATTATGGAGAAGCAACTGGAAGAGCTGTATTTGATGTTGGTTTAATCTTAATGACTGCTGGAATGAATAAGGAAGGCGGAAAAGTAACTCCTGCTCCAGTTACTGAAGTTGTTACTGATACAGGAAAAACTGTTACTGAAGTTACAAATGGTAAAAAAGTTGTTGATGGTGTAACTAAAGGAGCTAAAGCTGTTAGAGGTACTGGAGGTTCTGGAAAAGTTCTTGTTAATAGTATCGAAGGCGGAGTTAAAATAACTAAAGGAGCTTTGAAAGAAATAAAAGATGTTGTTAAAGTTTCTGGAAATGGAAAAATAAACGGAAATGTAATTATAAATATAGGTGGTGTTGTTAACACTGGTCAAACAACTGTTAACGCAGCTACTACCGCATCAAGAGTTGCAAAAACAAGTAAAGCTGCTAAAGTAGCTCAAGAAGTAGCTACAGCAGGTGCTGGAGTTGAAACAGTTGCAGAAGTAGCACAAGTAGCATCAAAAGGAGCAGGTTTAATTTCAATAGGATTTGGCGAAATAAAAGGAGCTGTTTCAAGAGGATTTGCTAAGATAACAGGTGGTGTAGGTTCAATGTCTCCAGGTTTTAATAATGGACTTGAAGCTATATTAGGTACTAAAGGTGCTAATGTAGTAAGAGCTGTTGGTGGAACAATTGGTAAAGGTGTTACTATTAGTCTTAATGCTACTAAAAATACTGTTGCATTTGTTAAAGCTAACCCAGTTACAAGTACATTGGTTGCAGGTAAAGCAACTGACATTATTAAACAAGGTCTCAAACAAAGTGATTATTATGATCCAGTTCCTGAAGACAATGTTAATGATCCATTACCAAATTTACAGTAGTTTTTTTGGAGACGTTTTACTAAAACGTCTCTTTAACTTATAGGAGCCTATAAGTTTTTTTGTTATAATGAGTTAGGTTTATGTATTTTATAAAGGCTTTTACTATATAAAGTTTTTTTTGTAGATTAGGATAAAAAAATGTTTTCAAAAAACTTAAAAATAAAAAAGATATTTCTTTCTTCATTGGTATTGGCATTTTTTCTTTCTTCTTGTAGAGGAAATACTCCTACAATAGATTCAGATTCAAATGATTCTTCAAAATCTTCTGCTATTAAAGGCGAAATTGTCATAAAATTTACTAAAACAGTAGATCTTAATTTTGTTAAGTCATTTGCTCAAGAAAATAATCTTAAATTAGTTAAATTTGTAAAAGGAATAAATAGTGCTGTTTTTCAAGTTGCAGGCTCTTCAAGTACTGAAACTATTTTAGATGAATTAAAAACTAATTCTGTTATAGATTATGCAGAAAAAAATTATACACTCAAAACAAGTTATACTGTTAATGATCCAAGAGCTAAAGAACAAAATGGTTTGGCCGTAGCTAATTTCCCAAAAGCATGGGATATAACTTTTGGAAATAAAAAGATAATAATTGCTGTGGTTGATACTGGTGCAGATTTAAATCATCCTGATCTTAAAAATAAAATAGTAAGTGGCTATAATGTAATAAGTCAAGGTCAAACACCTCCATTAGATGATAATGGGCATGGAACTCATGCCTCTGGAATCGCAACCGCAGATACAAATAATAAAATAGGTGTTGCAGGTGCTGCTCCTAATTGCAGACTTATGCCAATAAAAGCACTTAATGCTAAAGGTAGTGGTGATACAGTTAATGTTGCTTATGGAATTGTATGGGCTGTAGATCATGGTGCAAATGTTCTAAACTTAAGTTTAGGTGGTCCTGAAAATGAAACTGTAAAAAGAGCTGTAGAATAT
>JBBTGK010000050.1:0-36943 GCA_038060635.1 Cyanobacteriota bacterium
TTCGTGAAGGTGGTAGAACTGTTGGTGCTGGTGTTGTTACTGAAATATTAGAATAGGAGTTTTTATACCATTATGGCAGAACAAAAAATAAGAATAAAATTAAAATCTTATGATCATAAAGCACTTGATGAAGCTTCAAGAAAAATTGTTGAGACTGCAACAAGAGCTGGTGCAAAAGTTACAGGTCCGATTCCATTACCAGTAAGAAGAAATCTTTACTGTGTATTGAAATCACCTCACTCTGATAAAAAATCAAGAGAGCACTTTGAGTTCAATACTCATAAGAGATTAATCGATATCATTGATCCTTCTCAAAAGACAATCGAATCTTTAACAAGAATCGATCTTGCGGCTGGTGTTGATATAGAATTAAAGATGTAAATAAATATAATAGTAAAGTTATACTACAAGCAGGTGTTTCCCTATCTGCCTCTGTAGTATAATTTTGTGTCTAGTTAAAAGGATAAAATAATGTTAAAATTAGGAATTTTAGGTACGAAAGTGGGAATGACTCAAGTGTACGACTCAAAAGGAGTTTTACATCCAGTAACTGTAATACAAGCTGGCCCATGTACCGTAACACAAGTAAAAAATAATGAGTCTGATGGATATAATGCTTTACAATTAGCTTACAAAGAAGTGAAAGAATCTAAGGTTACAAAACCTAAATTAGGTCATTTTAAGAAAAATAATTTAAAACCATTTAAACATATAAAAGAATTTAGAATTGATGAACAAGAACTTAAAAATGTAGGCGATGTTATTGATGTTAATCTTTTTACTGAAGGTCAAGCTGTTGATGTAGTTGGAACTTCTATAGGAAAAGGTACACTAGGTACAGTGGCTAGATGGAATTTTGCAAGAGGTCCTATGACTCACGGTTCTAAAAACCACAGATTACCAGGTTCTATTGGTGCTGGTACAACTCCTGGTAGAGTTGTTAAAGGTAAAAAAATGGCTGGTAGAAAGGGTGCTGATAGAGTAACTGTTAAAAATCTTTCTATAATAAAAGTTGATACAGAAAGAAACCTTTTATTAGTAAGAGGATCTGTTCCAGGTACCGAAGGTGGTCTTGTTATAGTAAAACCCGCTGTTAGAGTTGGTAAATAAAGAGGTAAATTAAGATGACAGTTACAGTTAAAAAATTTGATACAAAAGATAGTAAACATAGTGATATTGAGCTGAACTCAGATGTTTTTGCTCAAGAGCCTAATGTTCACGTTATGCATCTTGCTGTTGTAAGACAACATGCAAATGAGAGATTAGGTACAGTTTCAACTCTTACAAAATCAGAAGTAAGGGGCGGTGGTAAAAAACCTTGGAAACAAAAAGGTACAGGAAGAGCAAGAGCGGGAAGTTCACGTTCTCCATTATGGAAAGGCGGCGGCGTTATATTTGGGCCAAAACCTAGAGATTATGAAAAAGACATGCCTAAAAAAGTAAGAAAACTTGCTTTGAGATCTGCTCTTTCTAGCGAAGTTAACAAAATGATAGTATTATCTGGTGATATAGTATCTTCACATAAGACCTCTGGATTTGTTAAAATATTAGAAAGCTTAGATTTAGGAAAAGTTAAGAAAGTTTTACTTGTAATTGGCGATAACAATAATGCAAGACTTTCAGCTGGTAATTTACCTAATGTAAAAATTGTTTACCCTGAAAATTTAGGAGTTTATGATTTGGTAAATTCAGATAAAATATTGTTAAGCGAAGATTCAATTGCTGTACTAGAGGGGAGAGCAAAAAATGCGTAGAGATTCTTATCAAGTAGTTAAAAGATTAATGGTTACAGAAAAAAACGTGGATATGAATCCTCTTAATAAGTACGTTTTTGAAGTAGATAAAAATTCAAATAAAATAGAAATAGCAAAAGCTGTTTCTGAGATATTTAAGGTTAATGTTCTTTCAGTTAATACTATAAGAACAAAAGGTGAACAAAAAAGATTTGGAACTCGTTCACTTCAGAAAAAAGCGACCAAAAAAGCAATAGTTACTGTTGCTGAAGGTCAAAGTATAGAATTATTAGGTTAATTGATAGAATAATTAAGGAGTATTATCGTGGGAATTAAGTTATTTCGTCCTATGACACCTGGAACAAGAGGGATGTCAACGTTAACGAAAGATGAACTGACAGCTGATAAGCCTGAAAAGTCTTTAACAGTAATGAAAAAGGCTCATGCAGGTAGAAACAACAATGGTAAAATCACTGTGCGTCATAGAGGCAGTGGATGCAGAAAACTTTACAGAATTATAGATTTTAAAAGATTAAAAGATAACGTACCTGCAAAGGTTATGACAATAGAATACGATCCAAATAGAAGTGCTAACATTGCATTACTTTTTTATGCTGATGGTGAAAAAAGATATATTCTTGCTCCAAACGTAATAAAAGTTGGTGATACTGTTATGTCTGGTCCTGAAGCAGAAATAAAAGCTGGTAATTGCTTACCTCTTGAAAATATTCCTTTAGGTTCAACTATTCATAACATAGAAATGATGCCTGGTAAAGGAGCTCAACTTGTGAGATCTGCTGGTGGTGGAGCTCAATTAATTGCTAAAGATGGTAATTATGTTCAAATAAGACTTTCTTCTGGTGAAATAAGAATGATACATAGAAGATGTAGAGCAACTTTAGGTCAAATCGGAAATCTTGATTTAAAAAATGTTAGCCTAGGTAAAGCAGGAAGAAAAAGACACATGGGTTGGAGACCTACAGTTAGAGGTTCTGTTATGAATCCTTGCGATCACCCTCATGGTGGTGGTGAAGCTAAATCTCCTATCGGAGGTCAACCAAAAACACCTTGGGGTAAACCAGCAATGGGCTTTAAAACTAGAAAAAGAAAGCCTAGCGATAAAATGATTACTAAGAGGAGAAAATAGTCCATGTCAAGATCATTAAAAAAAGGTCCTTTCATTGCTTTAAGCTTAAGTTCTAAAATAGAAAAACTTAATGCTAAAGATGAAAAAAAAGTTATTAAAACTTGGTCAAGAGCTTCTACTATATCACCTGATATGATTGGTCATACAATTGCAGTTCATAATGGTAAAAAGCACGTTCCTGTTTATGTAACTGAGAATATGGTTGGACATAAATTAGGAGAATTCTCTCCTACAAGAATGTACAAAGGTCATGCCGGAGCTGAAAAATCAGGTAAGAAAAAATAATTTAATTATTCAGAGAGAAATATTATGGAAGAAGTAAAAGCAATTGCTAAGTATATAAGAATGAGTCCCAGAAAACTCAGAAGGGTTGCAGACCTAGTAAGAGGGAAGAATGCTATGGAGTCCCTCACTCTGCTAAAATTTATGCCTTATGCTGCGGCTGATGTTGTAAGAAAAGCCTTACACTCTGCTGTTGCTAACGCTGGTGAAAAACAACTTGATGTTGATGCTTTAAGAATTAGAGAAGTATTCGTTGATGCTGGTGTTACACTAAAAAGAATAAGACCTAGAGCACAAGGTAGAGCATACCCAATAAAAAAGAGAACCAGTAGCATAACACTTATTGTAGGATAAAGGAGTAGAAAATGGGACAAAAAGCACATCCGTATGGATTTAGATTAGGGATCACAAAACCTTGGAAGAGCCGTTGGTTTACTACAAAAAATTACGCAGAATTTCTTGTAGAAGATCAGTTTATAAGAAAAACAGTTAAAGAAAAGTTATACCATGCTGGTATTTCTAAAATAGAAATAGACAGAAAAGTTAATCAAGTTACTGTTACAATATATACAGCTAAACCAGGAATGGTTGTTGGTAAGCAAGGAAAAGGTATTGAAGACCTTAAAGAAATGCTTAACAAAAAACTTGGTAAAAAAATTGATATGAACGTTCAAGAAATAAGAAATATAGATTTAGAAGCTCAATTAGTTGGCGAAGCTGTTGCTTTACAACTTGAAAAAAGAGTTGCTTTCAGAAGAGCTATGAAACAAGCTATGAGTAAAACTATGAAATCTGGAGCTAAAGGCATAAAAATTATGTGTGCTGGAAGACTTGGTGGAGTAGAAATAGCTAGAACAGAATGGATGAAAGAAGGTAGAACTCCGTTACAAACACTAAGATCTGATATTGATTATGGTACAGCAGAAGCTAATACCGTTTTTGGTAAAATCGGAATAAAAGTTTGGATTTGTAAAGGTGAAGTTTTTACAAAAAACTCTAAAACAGGACCTAATCCAAGAGCAGCTAAGAACAATGAAAAGGGGGATAAACAAAATGTTAATGCCTAAAAAAACAAAGTTTAGAAAACAACAAAGAGGCAGAATGAATGGTACCGAAACAAGAGGTGTTACTGTTGCTTTTGGTGATTTCGGAATGCAAGCATTAGAACCAGCTTGGATTACTTCTAGACAAATTGAAGCTGCAAGAAGAGCTATGACAAGATACACGAGAAGGGGTGGAAAGATTTTCATAAAAGTTTTTCCAGATAAACCTGTAACTGCAAAACCTGCTGAAACAAGAATGGGTAGTGGTAAAGGTTCTCCAGAATATTGGGTAGCAGTTGTTAAGCCTGGTAGAATACTTTTTGAAATAAAGGGTATAGCAGAAGATCAAGCAAGAGAAGCAATCAGACTTGCAGGAGCTAAACTTCCCATTAAAACAAAATTTGTTACAAAAGAAATGTCAGAACAATTACTTGCAGAAAAAGTAGGTCCTAAAAAACCTGTTGTTGCAGCAGTAGTTTCTGAAGAGTCAGTTAGTTAATAGCGGAGGTTGAATTATGAATAAAAAACTTGATGATTTAAAAAATAAAACAGATGAAGAATTAGTAGGCGAACTTAAGAAAGCTAAAGAAGAGTTGTTTCAATTAAAGTTTCAATTAGCTTTAAAACAACTTGATAATACTGCTAAATTAGGACAATTAAGAAAAAGAATTGCCCAAATTCACACAATAAAAACCGAAAGAACTTTAGCTAAGGGGGATAAACAAAGTGCCTAAGAAAATTTTAAGCGGAACCGTTGTAAGCGATAAAATGGAAAAAACAGGTATTATTTCGATAACTACTGTAAAACAACATGCTTTATACGGAAAGAATTTAAAAAGAACTCAAAGATATAAGTTTCATGATGAAAAAAATGAATCTAAATTGGGTGATATAGTTGAGATAGAAGAATCAAGACCATACAGCAAAGATAAAAACTGGAGATTGGTTCGAGTAATAACAAAAGCAGGTGGAAGTATATGATTCAACAAGAAAGTAGATTATCTGTTGCTGATAATACTGGTGCTAAAGAATTACTCTGCATAAGAGTATTATGTAGTTCTGGAAGACGTTATGCTAACATTGGTGATATTATTGTAGCTGTTGTTAAAGACGCTGCTCCTAATATGCCAGTTAAAAAAAGTGACGTTGTAAAAGCAGTTATAGTAAGAACAAAAAAAGGATCTCGTCGTCCAGATGGATCTTATATAAAATTTGATGAAAATGCAGCGGTTATAATAAATCCAAAAGATAATAGTCCTAAAGGTACTCGTGTTTTTGGTCCCGTAGCAAGAGAATTGAGAGATCTCAATTTTATGAAAATAATATCATTGGCACCTGAGGTTCTTTAATTATGAAGAGACAAGTAAAATTTGTTCCAAACAGGATACACGTAAAAACTGGAGATAATGTAATAGTTATTTCTGGAAAAGATAATGGAAAAATAGGAAAAGTTACTAGAGTTTATACTAAAACAGGAAAAGTTTTAGTTGAATCTGTTAACTTAGTAACAAGAGCAACAAAAGCATCAGTTCAAAACCCTAGAGGCGGATTGATTAAAAAAGAAGCTCCTATACATAGTTGTAAAGTTATGCTTTATGATGAAAATGTAAAAAAAGGTGTTAGAGTCTCTCAAAAAGTTCTTGAAAATGGAGAAAAAGTGAGAGTTTCTAAAAAATCTGATAAACAATTTGAAAACAAGAGATAAAGGTGGTTTTGTCTATGTCAACAACAGATACAGAAAAAGTGCAACCTCGTTTTAAACTCAAATACAAGAACGAAGTTGTGCCAGCATTAGTTAAAGAATTTAACTATAAAAATGAGATGCAAGTACCAAAATTAGAAAAGATTTGCGTTAATATCGGTATTGGGGAATATGTTCAAACACCTAAAATACTCGATATAGTTATAAGAGATATAATGACAATAACAGGTCAAAAACCAGTTGTTGTTAAATCTAAAAAATCTATCGCAACTTTTAAATTAAGAAAAGGTATGCCAAATGGAGTAAAAGTTACTCTTAGAGGAGATAGAATGTATGAGTTTTTTGATAAACTTGTTTCATTAAATCTACCTAGAATCAGAGATTTTAGAGGAGTTTCTACTAAAGCTTTTGATGGAAGAGGAAACTATACATTAGGACTTAAAGAGCAACTCATATTCCCTGAAATAGAATATGATAAACTCGACAAAATAAGAGGTCTTGAGATAACAATAGTTACGACAGCAAATACAGATGATGAGGGCAGAGGCTTGTTAACAAGTTTCGGCTTCCCATTCAGTAAGAAATAAAGGAGTTTTACTTTGGCAAGAACAGCGTTAAAAGAAAAACATAAAAGAAAGCCGAGATTTTCAACTAGAGCTTATACAAGATGTACAAAGTGCGGAAGACCTCATGCTGTATACAAAAAATTCGGAATTTGCAGAGTTTGTTTTAGAGAACTAGCTCATAAAGGCGAATTACCGGGTGTAATGAAATCTAGTTGGTAATATAAATCGGAGGGAAAATATTGTGGCTGTAACAGATCCAATTGCAGATATGCTTACTCGCGTGAGAAATGCTTGTATGGCTTCTCATAGTGTAGTAGAAATGCCTTGTTCTAAGGTAAAAAAAGAAATTGCTTCTTTATTGAAAGATGAAGGATATATTTCTGAATTTGAAGAATTTGAAAATGAAAAAAAACATAAGAACTTAAGATTAAAACTTAAATATGTTAATAATAAACAAGTAATAACAGGTATAAAAAGAATAAGTAAACCAGGATTAAGAATATACGTTGGCAACAGCGATGTTCCTAGAGTTCTTGGTGGCTTTGGTGTAGCAGTTATATCAACATCTCAAGGAATAATGACCGACAGAAGAGCTAGAAGCAACGGTGTCGGTGGTGAAGTTCTTTGTTATGTTTGGTAAGCTGGAAACTAGGAGGATTTTAAGATGTCACGTATAGGCAGAAAGCCCATAACAATACCAGCAGGAACAAAAACTGAAATTAATGGTAATACATTAACAGTTAGCGGACCTAAAGGAAAACTTACAAGAACATTCAGAGGTGAAGTTTCTCTTGAGTTGAATGAAAATATTTTGAATGTTAACAGAGCAGGCGATAGTAAACTTCAAAGATCTTTACACGGGTTGTCAAGAACTTTGGTTTTTAATATGGTTGAAGGTGTAACAAATGGTTTTACAAAATCTTTAGAACTTATCGGGGTTGGTTATAGATGCCTTCTTCAAGATAAAAAACTTGTAGTTCAAGTTGGTTATTCTCATCCTGTAGAAATCTTACCTCCTGAAGGTATTGAGATCATCGTAGAGGGTAACACTAAAGTACATGTTAAAGGTGCTGATAAACAATTAGTTGGTGATGTAGCAGCAAAAATCAGAAGTGTTCGTGAACCTGAGCCTTACAAAGGAAAGGGTATCAAGTACTCATTTGAGAAAATACGTAGAAAAGCTGGTAAATCTGGTAAAAAATAGGAGTAAAATATGAGTCTTGATTCAAAAAGTGTTATAAGAAAAAGAATACATGAAAGAATTCGTAAGAAACTTGAGGGAACTGAGCAAAGACCAAGACTTTCTGTATTTAAAAGCAATAAGAATATCTATGCTCAAATAATAGATGATTCTAAAGGAATTACTTTAGTTGCCTCTTCTACTGTAGAAAAAGCTGTTAAAGAAGGTCTTTCAACAGGTGGAAACCTAGATGCTGCAAAAAAAGTTGGAGCTGATATAGCAAAGAAAGCCAAAGATAAAGGTATTTCTCTCGTTGTTTATGATAGAGGTGGATATTTATATCATGGAAAAGTAAAAGCTCTTGCTGATGCTGCTCGTGAAAATGGTTTGGATTTTTAAGGAGTTAATAGTAAAACATGGCTAAGACAAAAAGAAAAAATGACGAAGGTTCTAAAGAAGAAAGCGATACAATTGAAAAAGTTATTCAAATCAGAAGAGTAACAAAAGTTGTAAAGGGTGGTAAAAAACTCAGCTTCAGAGCAGTAGTTGTTGTTGGTAACGGAAAAGGTTCTGTTGGTGTTGGTGTTGGCAAATCTCATGAGGTTGTTGGCGCTATACAAAAAGCTGTAACTGATGCAAAAAAATGTCAAGTTCTAGTTCCATTAGTTGGTACATCAATTCCTCATCCTACAGTTGCAAAACTTGGAGCAGGAAAAGTTATGTTAAAACCTGCTGCTCCTGGTAGTGGAGTTATAGCTGGTGGATCTGTAAGAGCTGTTTTAGAAGCAAGTGGTCTTAAAGACGTGGTTGGTAAATCGTTAGGTTCTGACTCTCCACTAAATAATGCAAGAGCTGCTGTTAAAGCTCTTTCTACATTAAGAACAATTGAAGATGTTGCTGCAATTAGAGGTAAAACTCCTGCTAGCATTCTAACAGTACCTGCAAAAAAAGTAGTAGTTTAGATATTTGTTATAATTAAATATGTAGAGACGGATTAATTTACGTCTGTACGTTTTTTAATTTTTTAGAGGCATATTGAGGTAAAATATATATGAAATTAGAAGATTTAAGACCCGCAGAAGGCGCAACCAAAAAAGCTAAAAGAAAAGGTAGAGGTTGGGGTTCTGGAAACGGTAAAACAGCTGGTAGAGGAAACAATGGACAAGGTCAAAGATCTGGTGGCAGTGTAAGACCAGGATTTGAGGGTGGACAAAAACCTCTTTACAGAAGAGTTCCTAAGAAAAAATACTTTTACGTAATTAACAAAATTAATTATGGAATTGTTAATGTTGGTGATTTAGCTAAATATCCTGAAGGAACAAAAATTAATCTTGAAACTTTAAAAAATGATGGTATCGTTCGTAAAAATACTGTTGCTTTAAGAGTTTTAGGAGATGGCGAATTAACAGTTTCTTTAACAATAGAAGCAGATCATTTTACTGGTTCTGCAAAAGAAAAACTTGAGGCTGCTGGTTGTAAGTTAGTAGTTCTTGGAGAAGAAGTAGAATCTTAATTATATGAAAAATAATAAAGCACTCGTAAGACCTAATATAATTGCAGATATGTTTAGAGCCTCTGGTCTGAAAGAGAAAATATTTTTTACCTTAATGGTAATGTTTATTTTCAGACTAGGAGTTCATATTCCAGTACCTGGTTTAGATTTGGCTGTTGTTAATAAATTTTTTGCAAGTGGTGGTTTACTAGCTCTTGTAGATATGTTTTCTGGAGGAGCTTTATCAAAGTTTTCTCTTTTTGCAATGGGTATAATTCCTTATATTAACGCATCTATTATTATTCAACTCATGACATCTGTTATTCCGAAATTAGAGGAATTGCAGAAAGAAGGAGGCGAAGCTGGGCGAAAGCAATTGGCTCAAATAACACGGTATTTGACAATAATATTGGGGACTTTACAATCAACAGGTATGGCAATTGCCTTATGGAGATCTGGTGCCGTTATTGGCTCTCCAGCAGCAGGAATGCCACCAGTATTTTTTATAGTTAATACAGTTATCACACTGGTTGCAGGAACTATATTTATAACATGGTTAGGTGAACAAATCACAGAAAAAGGTATCGGTAATGGAGCTTCAATGCTTATTTTTGCTGGTATTATATCAAGATTTCCTGATTATTTTTATAATACTTTTCAATCAGTTGAGTCTGGTGCTGCTAGTTGGTTTGCAGTAATTATGTTATTAGCTGTATTTTTAGCCTTAATTGTTGGTATCATTTATGCTTCTGAAGGAGCAAGAAAAATACCTGTTCAATCGGCAAAAAGACAAGTTGGAAATAAGGTTTATGGTGGAAGGTCAAGTTATTTACCTTTTAGAGTAAATCAAGGTGGCGTTATGCCAATCATTTTTGCATCTTCTGTATTGATGTTCCCTGCTACAATAAATCAATTTGTTGGAGCTGGTTTTATTAAAACTATTACAGATTCTATTGCTTATGATAAACCCTTATATCCATTATTTGAATGTGGTTTAATATTCTTTTTTACTTTTTTCTATGCTTCAATAACAATGAACCCTATTGATATTGCAAATAATCTTAAAAGATATGGTAGTTTTATTCCAGGTTATAGACCAGGAAAACCAACTGCTGATTTTTTAGAAGGCATTCTTAATAGAATAACTTTATTAGGTGCTTTTTTTATAAGCATGATAGCTCTTGTGCCTATGCTTGCTGAAAGAGTTTTAGGTGTTAATACACTTACTGGTATGGGAAGTACATCACTTCTTATTATGGTTGGTGTGGCTGTAGATTTGTTTAATCAATTACAAACTCATCTATTGGCAAGACAATATGATGGTTTTGTAAAGTAGGCTAAATTATGAAAATAATATTTTTAGGAGCTCCTGGTGCAGGAAAAGGTACTCAAGCTAAAATTCTTGAGAAAAAGTATAATGCACTTCAAGTTTCAACAGGTGATATTTTAAGAAAATCTATAGAAGAAAAAACACCTCTTGGACTTAAAGCAAAAGAGTTTATGGATCAAGGAAAACTTGTTACAGATGATCTAATAATTGGATTAATAAAAGATAAGTTTACTTCCAAAGATTTTCCTGAAAATTGGATTATGGATGGTTTTCCGAGAACTGTAGCTCAAGCAGAAGCTTTTGATGACCTTCTAGCATCTATTAATTTAGAACTAGACTGCGTTATTGAAGTTGATGTTAATAGAGATGTATTAGTGAAAAGATTAACTGGTAGAAGAGTTTGTAAGAAATGTCAGGCTCCATATCATGTTAATTTTAATCCACCAAAAAAAGAAGGTGTATGTGATTATTGTGGTGATAATAATATATACCAAAGATCAGATGATACAGAAGAGGTTGTTGTTAATCGTCTAAAGGTTTATGATGATCAGACAGCACCATTAATAGAATATTATTCCTCTAAAAAACTTCTTCATAAAATTGATGGAGATCTTCCTCTGGAAGAAGTTTCTAAGAAAATAGAATTGCTATTTCAATAACTTAAAATAAATTAATATTAACTGAAGTTTAAGTTTAGTATAAGTTATTGTATAATGAATAATTGCTGTTTTTTGGATAAATATTCAGTAAAATATTTTGATTTTTTAACTAGGAGTTTTTACATTTGTCCAAACAAGATGTAATCGAAATGGAAGGAACTATCGAGGAGGCACTTCCAAATGCAATGTTTAGATTAACCCTCGAAAATGGGCATAAAGTTCTTGCCCATATATCTGGTAAAATGAGAAAACATTTTATAAAAATATTACCCGGTGATAAGGTTAAGGTAGAACTGTCTCCCTATGATCTGACAAGAGGAAGAATTACATATCGTCTAAAATAGCGAAAGGTAAATAAAATGAAAGTAAGAGCATCAGTAAAGCCAATCTGCATGAAATGTAGAGTTATAAAAAGACATGGCAGAGTAATGGTTATTTGTGAAAACCCTAAGCACAAACAAAGACAAGGTTAGTAGGGTAAAAGTTATTATTTCGTGGAGGTATTGCAATGGCACGTATCGCGGGTGTAGATTTACCCCGTAATAAAAGAGTTGAAGTTTCTTTAACTTATATATACGGTATTGGTCCTAATGTTAGCAAATTAATACTTCAGAATGCAGGTATAAGCCTTGATACTAGGGTTTACAACCTCACTGATGAAGAAATTGCAAAAATAAGAGAAGAGATTGACAAACGTCAAGCAGTTGGTCTCAAAGTTGAAGGTGACTTGCGTCGTGAGATATCAATGAATATCAAGAGATTGATAGAAATTGGTTCTTACAGAGGTATAAGACATAGAAAAGGTTTACCTGTAAGGGGTCAAAGAACCAAAACTAATGCTCGTACTAAAAGAGGCGTTAAGAAAACCGTTGCGAATAAAAAAGGTGCTAAGTAGGTAGGTATGTAATGGCAAAAGAATCAGCTGTAAAAGTAAAAAAAAGAGAAAGAAAGAATGTCCATCAGGGTGTGGTTCACATCCAATCGACATTCAATAACACGATCGTCACCGTTTCAGACATGAAAGGAAATACTATTTCTTGGGGAAGCTCAGGAATATCAGGATTCAAAGGTGCTAAAAAAGGCACTCCTTTCGCAGCTCAGTCAGCTGCTGAGCATGCAGCAAAACTTGCGATGGAACACGGGATGAAACAGGTCGAAGTTTACATAAAAGGACCTGGAGCCGGTAGAGAAATGGCTATAAGAGCATTACAAACTGCTGGGCTTGAAATAACATTGATAAAGGACATAACACCGATACCTCACAACGGTTGCCGTCCTCCAAAACGTAGAAGAGTATAGGGAGGAGAAAAAATGGGTAGATATATTGGGCCTACAGATCGAATATCAAGAGCGCTTGGCGTTAACTTGAATCTTAAAGGCAAAAGAAATGAAGCTGGGAAATGCGGTATCACCAAAGGTAGAGCAAGACCAGGGCAACATGGACAATCAAGACCAAAATTATCGGAGTATGGAATTCGTCTTAAAGAAAAACAAAAACTCAGATTTTTGTACGGTTTATATGAAAAACAATTCAAAAGATATTACGACAAAGCTACAAGAATGCAAGGCGTAACTGGTGAAAACTTTGTTCAACTTCTTGAAATGAGACTTGATAATGTTATATACAGAATGAAGTTTGCTACTACAAGAGCTCAAGCAAGACAATATGTTGGTCACGGTCATATACTTGTAGATGGTAAAAAAGTAAATATTCCTTCTTATCAATTAAAAGTTGGTCAAGTAATTACTATTAAAGCATCTAGTCATGAGTTTTTCAAAAAAGAACTTGAAGGTTTTAATGGAACTCCTGCTCCAACATGGTTATCGGTTAATGAAGATATTTTCTCTGGTAGTGTTCTTTCTAAACCTATCAGATCTGAAATAGACACATTTAACTTTATAAAAGAAAACTTGATAGTTGAGTTTTATTCAAGATAATCATTAAAATTTTTTATATCGGACATAGTCAAGAACTATGTTCTTGAAAATTTTGAGAATTCTTAAGGAGAACAAAATATGGAAAAACCTCAAATTGAATGTATAAATACACAAATAACTACTGATGGACTTCATTATGGTAAGTTTGTAGCAGAACCTCTCGAAAGAGGCTATGGAATAACACTTGGTAATGCACTAAGAAGAGTTCTTTTAGCTGATTTAGAAGGTGCTTCTGTTACTGCTATAAAAATAGACGGCGTTCCTCATGAATTTTCAACTGTACCTGGTGTTGTTGAAGATGTTATAGACATTATTTTAAATATTAAAGGATTAGTTTTTAGATCTTATGCAACAGAGCCTAAGATATTGAAACTCTCTGTAACCAGAAGTGGTGCAATTACAGGAGCAGATGTATCTAGCGATGCTGAAGTAGAATTAATTAATCAAAATTGGTATATTGCAACTCTCAATGAAGGTTCATCTTTTGAACTTGAAATGATGATAGAAAAAGGTAAAGGTTTTGTTCCGGCAGAAAAACCAAGAGAAAATCAATTACCTTTAGGCTGGATTGCAGTTGATGCACTTTATATGCCAGTAAGAAAAGTTAATTTCACTGTAGAAGATACCAGAGTTGGTCAATCTACAGACTTCGATAAACTTATTCTTGAAGTTTGGACAAACGGAAGTATTGATCCAACAAGAGCAATTAGCTCTAGTGCTATGACCCTTATAAATAAATTTAAGGAATTTGTTGCATTAGCTGGTGATGTTGTTACTGTTCAAGAAGAAGAAAAAGAAGAAGAATCAAAAACTAAAACAAGAAATGACGATCTTAGTATAGAAGAGCTTGAACTTTCTGTAAGAGCTTATAACTGTCTTAAGAGAGCAAATATATTTAGTCTGACTGATCTTCTCAAGAGAACAGAAAGAGAACTCATGGAAATAAAGAACTTCGGCCGTAAATCTGCTGAGGAAGTTATTGACAGAGTAAAAGCTATGGGATATCAACTTAAACCTGGTGGCCCAAGAAACAATCTTAAAGATGATTTTGAATAAAAATAAAGAGGAATTGAGCCATGAGGCATCGTAAAAAAGTAGATATGTTGGGCAAACCAGCAGATCAAAGAAAAGCTTTACTTCGCGGTCTTGCGACCGAGGTTATCAAGCATGGTCAAATATTGACCACAGAAACAAGAGCAAAAGCTGTAAAAAAACAAGTTGAACGTCTTATAACTCTTGCTAAAAAGGGTGACCTTCATTCTAGAAGACAAGCAGCTGCATACCTTTATGGAAAAAGAAGAGGTAAAGTTGTTGTTTTTGGTGAAAACGAAAAAATTGATACAGATATATATGCTGAAGTTGAGAAAAAAGACAAAAAGACTGTTGTTTATGAAAAAACACCAGTTCAAAGACTTTTTAGCGACGTAGTAGCAAATTATGCTGATAGACATGGCGGTTATGTAAGAGTTATAAAAGCCCCACCTAGAAAAGGTGATGCTGCTCCTATGGCTGTTATTCAATTAGTAAGAGAATCTGTTGAGAAAAAATAGATAATAAAAAAGTTTTTTTATACACTCGCCCTAAAAAGCGAGTTTTTTTTTGCTTATTTTTTAGATTAAGTTCAAGCTGCTTTTAATTTTTGAAGAGAACTATCAATTGGATTTAATTTTTTAATCTCATCTATCTGAGGAATAATTTCTTCATGACCCTGAATATTTCTATAAAGTTCAATTTTTTCTTTGTCATTATCACAAATAGCTAAATTTAGTTTTATTTCATTTGAATCCTGTTTTATTTTTTCAGCTAATAATAAATATTTTTTTGCTTTTTGAAAATCCTTTATTGAAATATTAGAAACAGCAATATTATTGTAAATTTTCCATATTTGTTCATGTTCTGGAGTTATTTCAAGTATTTTTTCTAATAGTTTAATAGTTTTTCTTGGGTTTTTCTTGTTGTATAAATTACTTAATAATATTAGAGAAAGTATGTCATTTTTATTTAAATCCAAAGATATTTCTGCATATCTAATTGCTTCTTCTTCTTTTTCTAAATAGTTATAACACCAAGAAAGTAAATAGTATGCTCTATTATTATTTTTATCTTGTTCAATAAATTTTATAAAATAGAAAATAGCATTTTCAATTTCATTTTTGTAAATATATGTTAGTGCTATATTAAATAAAGTAGGTGAGTTATCATTTTTTATTTTCAAACAATTTTTATATTCTTTTATAGCTTCTTCAAACATATTATTATGTGCTAATAAATTGGCATAATTGAAATAAGGATTTGTGTCATTAAAATCTGAATTATCGATTGCAATTTTAAAATATTTTGAAGCATTATCAAAATCTTTGTTATAATCGTAAGAAATTCCTAAATTTGTATTAGCTTCTGATGATTTTGGATCTATTTCTACAGCTTCTTTTAAATATTGAATAGCCTTATTATAATCATTTTTTATTTCACCATATATTGTTCCTAAATTAAAACAAGTATTAAAATCTTTAGGGTTTAATTGATATGCTTTTTCTAAATAACCAATAGCCTCTTCTTTTTCATTAAAGTGATTATAAATACTTCCAACATTTACATAAGATTCTATTGAAGTTGGATTTATTTCTATTGCTTTAATTAAATACTTAATGCCTTCTATTTTACATTTTTGAATATCATATTCTTTAATATTTAATAAAATCATTTTTGTGAAAAAAGAACCCAAATTGTAATTTATAATAAATGATTCGGGGTATTTTTCTATACCTTTATTTAATATTTCTAATGATTTTGTATTATTTCCTATATGACCATATAAATATGAAAGATCATTAAAAGTCTCTTCTGAAGATTCAGGCATAGTTATAGCAATTCCTAGAAAATAGATACCTAAATCTATTTTGTTATTCTCAGCAAAATATTTTCCTATATTATATAAAGACATCGAAATATTATTTTGAATAGCACTATTTGGGATTCCTATAAAATTTACTAAATTTAAATCAAAATCTTTAAATAATTTAGAACACTCTTCTTTAATATTTTTAGGAATATTATTTGCAATAATTTCAAATATCTTTTCAAAGTTACCTGAAGCTAATGCTGTTAAATAAATTCCAATATTTTTTTGAGGATTTAAAGAGTCTATTAATGAATTAATATTTAATTCTTTTAAATTTATTTCTATTATTTTAATTATTTTTGAAGATACAATAATAAAAAATTCTAATATTTCTAATACTGTTTCATTGATAATTCGCATTATTTTTAACCAATCATCATTTTTAGAAAAATTTAGTATATTATCAATAATTATTAAAATTAGTTTAAAATTAATAGAATATTCTTTTTCCATGCCTAATAAATTTAAGTAACCTCCTTCTAATATAATATTAAAAGCTGTAATTATCATTTTATATGAATTAATATTTTCTTTATTTATAGAATTTATTAATTGTTTATAGTATTCTATCCATTCATCGTTATTTTCTATTTTTTCAGGTTTTTTTTGCCAAGAAAACCAATTACTTGATATAACATTTCTAATTTTTCCACTAGGTGATTCATAATAAATAATATCAGGTCTTTCTATACTTTCATTAATAATAAGATTCCAACTAGATTTTAACATTGGAGGTGAGTTATCAAACTTAAAATCCTTTTTGAAATCACTAATTAAGTCTTTATGTAAAGAAATACTTTCTAAGTCTGGGTGTTCACCAATTAGATTTTTTGTTTTGGTATATACTTCGTTTAGTTTAATTTTTGCATCTTTTTCAGTTTCAAAATCTTTAGAATTTATAATCAAATGTAGTGCATATATTCCTAACATAGGATCATTAAATGAAAAATCCTTTGAAGCTAATCTTTTTAATAAATTATATGCAACTTTAGTTCTACCTAGATATAAAGCATTTTTAGCATGTTCTACTAGCATACTTTCATTACTCTTTAAATCTATTTTATTTAAATCCATTTTATTCATTAATATCGATTTGTTTGATATATCCCAAAAAACATTATTTTGGTTATTTATTTCATAATTTGAAAAAAACAAAGTTCGCCAACCATTTGAAATATGAATAGCTTGACGAATTAATAGACCATTCCTACCAATATCTGACTCTAAAATATAAGTACCTGATTTTAATTTTAGTCTACAGGTATAAAAATAACTATTTTCACTTAAATATTTTACATTACTATTATCATTAAAATTAATCTTTAGTTCATTTTTATCTAATGAAAGTAAATTATTGTTACCTATCCTTATTGGTTTTAATATTTCTTTTTCTTGAGGTGCAATAAATATAAATAATTCACCATATTCATCAGCATCTAAAGCATTATTATGATCATATTTATCATTATTAAAATCTAAACATTCAAAATATTTTTTTATTTTAATTTGTTTTTCATCCTTTTCACTAAGTAAAAAAGGAACATTACTTTGAGGATATATTTCTGGAACTTCAAAAATAACTTCTTTTTTATCACTCTTTATTAATATATCTTTTTGAAAAATACTATTTCCAGATTTACACTTTATTGAGTAAAATCTAGGTAAAACATCTAATTCAAGATTCTCTATACCTCTTTCAAGAAGATTATAATCAATATCAATCAAAAAAACTTCTAGACATGGATTATTAGAATTTATTTTTAAATTTACTTTTTTTTCATCACAATTATCATAAATTAATTCTTCTGTATCATCATCATATTCAGGATCATCAGGATCATCAGGATCATCAGGATCATCAGGATCATCAGGATCATCATATTTATCTTTATCAATACACATTTTAGTATTCCTTTAATTTATTTCTAAAGTAAGATTTAATTCTAATTTTCCAAAAGTATCTATTCTAGCTGTATATTCATCTTCATTAACATTTAAAGTATATCTTTTATTATAATCTAAATTAATATTCCAATTATCAGTAGGTTGACCTTGAGTTTTAACTGTTATATTGATTTTACTATTTTTATCATAATAACTTATACAGGCATTTTGAATTTGTTTTGAAAAAACAATATTTACATTTGTTTGTATATCACCTTCTATATTTGGGAGATCAAAAATTACTTTATCTGGGTTCATATTTAATATAGAATCAGGTTCTTGTTTATTAGGTAATTTTAAATTGTATAGATAATTATATAAAGATTGAGCTGTTATATGATTGCCATTATCACTTTTTGCAGCTCCTTTTAACCCCTCAATAAGTTTACTTGTAAAAGGAGTCATCTCATTTAAAACCGTAGAATCTTTTGCTTTTTGTGGGTACTTAGTTGAAAATATAAAAAAAGTTTCTACATCTCCTGCATCTTCTTTATTTATTATTTGATTTTCATCAATTAATGGAGGTCTGGCTTTCATTGCAGAATAATCATCTCTACAGCAATCCATTATTAAAATAATATCTTCAAAAATAGCAGACATTTTAAACCAATTTGAATAAGCTATTCCAGCTATATGACAACTTTTAGCTTTATTAGAAGCTTCTGCTGTAAGTAATGCTGTATCTATAGGGTCTTTAGAATCTATATTTCCTAAAGAAATTCCATGACCAGATAAAAATATATATAATCTTCTTCCTGAAAAAACATCATTATTTTGGGTAATAATATCATTAAAAGCAGATTCTATTTGACTTACTGTTGGATTAAGATTTCCTAAAATATTATTAGATGTTATCATTTTAATATTAGTATTATTATTTGGTATGTCCCCTATTGTAACTAAGATATTTTTAAATTCTTCTGCGCCTCTATTAGGTCCATTAAGTTGACTATATTGACTAGAATAGTTATTAATACCAATAATTACAGCATAATCTCTATCATTTGGCATAATAAAAACCGTTATTTAAAATATATACAATACTTTCCAATGTTGATGGTTCAGAAGGAAAACCACCATGATGCTTTGCTAGGCTTCTTTTTCCCTCTTCTTGGTTTTCATCTGACCATATTGAAGAATAATTTTTATTGTTTAAATAATTTTTAACTTTTTCTATATTTTTATCATTTGGATATGTATTTTCATGATATTTTCTCATTCCCAATAATGGAGTATCAGGTTCATTCTCTAACAATCCTGATACAAAATATAGTAATGAGTATGGATAAATAATACTAGCTATAGCATCTTTAGTTTCAAACTCATCTTTCATTCCAAAAATTCTTAAATTTCTAATATTTTTCTCAAATCTTATAGTTTCATTGAATTTTTCAAATGTGCATGCTGGAGCTAAAAAAATAATATCAAATTTAATATTATTTAAATTATTATATTTATTTTTATTTATAGCTTCTAAAAAATTACATATATATACAGCTCCTGTACTATGTCCAATTAGAGTAATTTTTTTGTTTTCTATATTTTTTATATTATTTAATTTTTCAAGAAAATTTGTTCCTGCATATTGTTTATTTTCATTAAAACATTCTTTTGTATCATTTTTCATTGTATTCCAAAATTCTGTACCTAAAGCATCTAAATATAAAGCTCTTAAAATTTCTTCTATTGTTGTTACATAAATACCATGATCTTTTTTTTGTTGAAAACGAGATATAATATTTTTTAAAATGTCTATACACTTCTGTATTATTATTCCTGTTGAAAAAATACCCATATTATCATTTTCATCTTGAGAAACTTCTAATATTTCTGTATTTATTTTTGATTCATCTTTTGTTTCTCTTATTTTAGAAACAATTTTTTCTAATTTATCTTTATTAATTCTATTAGAGAATTTTTCTAATTCATCTCTATTGAATTCATCTACATTTTCATCTCCTTTATAATCTATAAATGGAATATCTTTTTTTAACTCCTCTTGTATTTTACTTTGTTTTTCTGGAACTAAATTATTATCTCCTCCCATATTGTTATTATCCAAAGTAAATTTACCAATAATAAATGGTAAAATATTATTTAAAATAAAATTAAAGATTTCTTCTGATTTTATATTTTTCAATAATTTAATTTTTTCATTGATAATACTTTCTCCTGTTTCAAGAAAACCAGATTCCCATATAAAAAAAATTGGATAAGTTGTTGTTTGTTCAATAAATTTTTCATATAACTTTTGAGCATTTCCTATTCCACTGTTATAATCAACTAACCCCCCATGAAAAAATATTGTAATACTGTCTTTAGAACTATTAATAGATTCAGTGTTTTTTAAACTATTTCCTAAATTAGTCATTAACCCATCAAGATCATCTATATTAGTTTGATTAAATTCACCATTTCTAAGACTTAAATAATTATTTCTAGTAATGTTATTTTCTATTAAACACATAAACTTTACCTCAAATAAACAAAATAAAAAATATTTATAAACAAAATTTGAACACTATATTACAATATTTTTATTATTGTGTCAAAAGTTTAAGCGAAAAAAAATTTAGTCATAAGGCATTTCTATTTTTCTATCTAAAATATAATTAGATTTGTTTATGAATTCAATTTTTATACAGACAAATATTTAGCTCTTATTATGTTTTGTTCAAAAACTTTTCTTTTGCATTTTTTATATCCCTAAAATGACCTAATTTTAAGTTTATATAAAATTGTAATAGCTAAAAATAGGTAGTAATTTTTAAAGCATTATTGATAATTAAAGGCAAATTAATTTTAATGATATATAATATATATAATAAATATTACAATTATATATTTTTATAATTAAAATGTCAGAAATAGAAAAGAAAAAATTAGAAATAAGAATTGATGGTAATTCTGAAGGAGAGAACTTTAATGAAAAATTATCTCTCTCTAATTTTGATTTTTCTGAATTTCAGGAAATGATTTCACATATTTATAATTTAGTTAGTTCAATTAATTCAGAAAAATTACTTGTAACTTATAATTTAAAAGCAGGTTCTCTTTTAAATGAAATTGAAGCTCCAGAAGAAATAATTGAAAAATTAAATAATTTATTTTATTCCATTGATAAAAAACGTTCTATAAATAATTTAACAGAAAAACAAGCTAATGCTATTGATTATTTTCAGAAAATGAGTAAAAAAAAGAACCGTGAAATAAAAATAACAAATACAGCTAATTCTAATATTAAATTGAATATAAACCCTTATACAAATTATAAAATAGAAGAAGATATTCTTATTGAAACTGAACTAACTATTTATGGTGTAGTTACTTATATGGGTGGTAAAACAACACCAAGTATTCACTTAGATACAGATGAATATGGTCTTGTAACTGTTTATACAAATGAAAGAATATTAAAACAAATTAAAACAAATTTAATTTATCAAGAAATAGGTATTTTAGTATCAGCAAAGCAAAATATAAATACTTATAAGCTACAAGATGTTAGATTTGTAAGATTTGTTGAATACTCAACTGAATATGATAAAGAATATTTAGAAAGTTTATTTAAAAAAGGTCAAGAAACTTGGAAAGATGTAAAAGATATTAATAATTGGTTAATGGAAATACGAAGTTAAATGAAAAATAAAGCTTTTTTAGATACTAATTTTTTTATAAATATGATTGATCCTAGTAAACCTTATCATAAGAATGCTAATGATTATTTTGAAGCTTTTTTATTAAATCAAATTGAATTATATACATCTACAATTGTAATAGCTGAATATTGTGTTAAGGGTGAAGTAACTGAATTACCTTTAAAATATTTAAAAATTATGTCTTTTGATTATCCTTCAGCAATAACTACAGGGAAAATAGCAAAGTTTATTTTTGATAATAAAGCAAATTTAAATTTAGCAACAAGAAAAATAATTCCTAATGACACAAAATTACTGAGTCAAGCTGAAAATCTTAATATTGATTGTTTTATTAGTAATGATAATGATTGTCATAGAATGCATAATCTTTTAAGAAAAAATAATTTAATCCATTACGAATATTTTGATATTGCAGTTCAATGTAATATTAACTTTGGTTTTTTACCAAACATATCAACAAAAGATGTCGTTTTAGATGAATTTTTTAAACTATTAAAAAAAACGAATAAAAATAATCCTTAAAAAGAAAAAATTCTACATGTTAAATTCGTTTTTTCAAATATTAACCCCAAAACAAAAATTTACTGATTAAAAATAAATGAATCAATTATAACGCATATAACTTCCTTTTAGAATTTTATAAAACAATTACATTGTCAAAATAAGTTTTCCATTTTCATGTGTAACACTCTTAAATGGTGCTGTTTCTAAATCTGCTAACTTACCTAAATCAACAATAACACCTTGCCCTTCAACAGAGCCTTCAGTTTCTTTTACTAATGTTTTTCTTAATATAGAATTTGGAAGAGGAATAAAACCAAAAAGCTTTCCATTATCAGGGGTTACTTTTAAATCTCCATTTTGAGAATTACCAAAGTTTAAATCTAGGCTGATTGGTAAAAAGCCCCACATAGAAGCTTTCAATTTTCCATTACCATCAGGCATTGTAAATCTCATATTTTTCATAGACCCCCCTTCTGTTTTTTTCTTAAGGGCTGTATCTATAAAACTTTCTGGAATAGTTAATTGACCTTTTTTAATTACTTTCTTAGAAGGATCATTTAATAAATCGAATGGATCATTTGGTGTTCCGTCAACTAAAGCAAGATCTGTATCTTTTAAATTAAAACCTGCAAAATTCATATTTGTCGTTTGAATATGTACATAATTATTAGCACCATCATGAGGTTTTGGTTGATATGGAGCTATTCCGTCTTCTCCCAAAAACACACTTATAGAACCTGCATCGGTAGTTAAGTTTGTAATATGACCATCTAAATCTAGGTTTTTAACAAGTTTTGTAGGCGAAAAATATATAGAATCATCAGACGTAAAAAAACTACCTGTTGGTTTTCCTATATTAACCATTTCACCAATTTTAAGACCCAAAAAGTCCATTACTTTTTTTACAGGGATGCCATTTACATTAATATCAGTTGGTGTAAATCTAACCATATTATTAATAGGGTTTGCATTAAGCTCGCCTTTTATTTTTACATTAAAATTTATAAATTTCTTTAATTTAATATCTGCAAAAGCTTTATTATCAGGAAGAAAATCAAAGGCTATATTTTTTATCATAGGAGATTCTTTTTTAGCCAAAGCATTTACTGTGCTAGATAATTCTTTCCCTGCCAAAGTAATAGTCGCATTTCTAGCATCTATTTTTACTCCTTTAAGATTATCTAAACCTATTGGAGTATTTGCATCTTTACTAAAAATATCAGCTTCAGCGTGTTTTATCTTAGCTTTTATTTGTATATCATCTTGATTGATATTAAGAGCTAAGTTTTGAGCATCAACAGTATTATTATTAGTCGGGTTTCTTGGTGCTGCAACATTTTTTGTATAACCCATTGCCCCTATACTACCAATAGTTGTTTGTCTATTAGCACTAGTTATCGGTGTATTATTAAAACCCATATTGAAACCTCTTTTTAGAGTATCTAACTATCATATATCATATTCAGATCATTTATTATATTTTAACAAATTTTTAAAGTTTTGCCCATTCATCATAAGACATAAGTCTATTTATTAATTTAGATTTATTGTTAAAGTTTTTATCTTTTCCAAAAAAATCAATCATTGGTGAATGAATTCTTTCAGCCCAAGCTTGTTCATTATGAACTGCACCTTGTTGAACATATTTTAAAACATGTTCTTTTCCATATTTAGAAGATAAAGAATCGTACATTTTATTTACATATCCAACCATAACAGATCCATCAGAACCTTCATTTGATCCACAATCTAACCAAAAATCAAAATTATTT
The DNA here is from genome assembly GCA_038060635.1 of Cyanobacteriota bacterium. GTDB lineage: Bacteria > Cyanobacteriota > Sericytochromatia > UBA7694 > JACMQJ01 > JBBTGK01. The sequence continues at coordinate 23,854 of JBBTGK010000050.1, forward strand.
TTTAATTTAGGCACTTCATTTAAAGCTTCACCATCATTCCACCAAAAAGAAGGGGACATTATTGCTACTTTTGAAAAAGTATCTTGGTAATTTACTGCTAAATAAAAAGAAATTAATCCACCTAAAGAAGAGCCTCCTACAGAAGTATTTTCTCTGTCAGATTTTGTTCTATATGTCGAATCAATAAATGGTTTTAATTCTTTGGTTAAAAAATCTCCATATTTTTTACCTTGTCCTCCACCTTCACCTTGCATAGAGTTCCATGTTAATTCATTAAGTCTTTCTGCTTCGCCATTATAAATTCCAACAATTATTATTTCATCAATAACATTTTTTTGAATTAGATATTGGGCTTTTTCATCTACATACCACTCACCAAAAGGAGCTGTGTTTTGATCAAAAAGATTTTGACCATCGTGCATATAAAACACAGGGTATTTTTTGTTACTATTTTGGTTATAAGAAGGAGGTAAATAAACTATTACATCTCTATTTCCAGATTTTAAATATTTTGTTTTTATATTTTTTTTCTCTGTGTTGCCAGTAATAGAACTTTTTAAACTATTTTTATTGTTTTTTAGAGTAGGTTTTTGTTGTGCTGTATATTGACTTAATATTGATTTTTTAGATAAAACATTACTTTGTTCATTAATATCTTCTATTTGAATTTTATCAACATTATTGCATGAAGAAAAAATCAGTAAAGACACTGCAAATAAAGAAAGAAAAACATTTTTCATATTAGTAAATTACTCTAAAATCAATTATTATATATACAATTCTAATGACCTGTTTGCTTAATTTTATTATAGAAAATTAATAAGTTTTCTTGCTAATTTTGGCATTAAAGATTCTAATTTAAATTAATATTTAAGATGGACAAATTATTACATCCATATATTAATAATTATATAAATACAAACGCAGGGGTTTGATTCATCAAACCGCCTTTATTTTTCCTAAACAACAAAGTTTTTTCTTAAATAATCCAAAAGTTTTCTAAATTCATCTGGTTCAGGAGCAGTAAATTCAATTTCATTTTTTTCTCTAGGATGTGTAAGTTTTAATTTGTAAGCATGTAAAGCTTGTCCTTGAAGTTTTACTGGTATTTTTATATCAGGTCCATAAACATCATCACCCAAAATTCCATGTTTTATATGTGCTAAATGTATTCTTATTTGATGTGTTCGCCCTGTTTCAAGTTCCAATTCTAACAAAGTAAATTTATTAAATCGTTCCAAAACTTTCCAATGTGTAATCGCTTCTCTTCCACCAACTGTTATAGCCATTTTTTTTCTATCTTTTGAATTTCTATCAATAGGTAAATCAATAACCCCTGAATCTTCTTTAAAATTACCTATTACTATTGCCTTATAAAATCTTTTAGCAGTTTTATTTTGTATTTGTTTTGATAATTCTTGATGAGCAAAATCATTTTTTGCAACCATTAAAAGCCCTGTAGTATTTTTATCGATTCTATGCACAATTCCTGGTCTTAATGCTCCACCAATTCCAGAGAGGTTTTTGCAATGATATAGTAATGCATTAACAAGTGTTCCATCTTGAGTTCCTGGTGATGGGTGAATTACTAAGCCTTTTTGTTTATTTACAATAAGAAAATCATCATCTTCATAAACTATATTTATTGGAATATTTTGAGGCTCTGATGATATCTGTTTTAGCTCGGGAATAACAATATTAATTTGATCATTCTCTCTTAATTTATAAGAAGATTTAGTTTTTTTATCATTTAATAAAATATTCTCTTCTTCAATAAGAGCTTGTATTCTTGACCTTGTCAAAAAATCTTCTTTTTCTGAGATAAAAACGTCTATTCTTTTATTTATATCTTCAAAATTGGCGATAATGTTTATATTTTGCATTTGTTAACTTAAGTAATAAAGATCAAATTTTGTTTTTATGGCTGTTAAAGATTCTTTTTCTGAATAAAGTTTTTCTTTTTCATCAAATCTTATATTTTTTCCAAGTTTCATTAGTGCTACGACATGATCTTTTCTTAAATTTGCTCCTTTATCAACAGGATATGTTACATTCATAGAAATGGAAACATTTTTTTCCTGCTTATATTGATAAAGGAATTTAAAAAGATCGTGTTGAACTCTTGGTGATATTCTTTGATTTGCTTGAATGAAAAAAACATATTCACCTTTTGCAATATCAAGAATGTAATTTTTAATTTTGTGATTAAAACCTTCAATAACATATAGTTTCCCATAAAGTCTTGCAAGTTCTTGTGTTTCATCATTAGAATTAAAATCTAATGTTATTATTTCTGAAGCAATTGGTAAAATACTTTTATAACATTCTTCTAATTCTTTTCCATTTTGATATGAAACAACACAAACTGTTATCCTTGATAAAAAATTAGTTATTCGTATTTTTTCATTTTTTAAAATATCTTTTTCTTTTTCGCCAAGTTCAGATTTTAAATTTAATAAGGCATCAATAATTGTCAAAATATTATTTAATTTTCTAATATCATGAGCATCTAATTTAGCAACTTTTTTTGTATATCTTTTTTCTTCGTTATGTATAGTTTTAAACATTTTTCCATAATAAAGTATTACATTTTCATAATTATCTTCTCTAAGATAAAATATAATTGCCAGTATTAACATTTCTCTTGATTTAGGGCTTTCTCTATAAGCTTTTAGTAAATAAAAAAAAGCTTTTTCTTTTTCTTCTAAAATTAAAGAACATCTTGCTGATTCTAGCATAATATTAAAATAAAAATTATCCTGAAAAGATTTAATTCCTTTTATTATTGCAGTTCCATCAGAGTATATTCTGATTATTTTTGTTAATAACTCTTTTGCTTTATAAAACTCCTGTTTTTTTATTAAACATAATGCTTTGTAAAATATAATTTCTGGAAAATCTGGATGAAACTCTAAAAAACTATCAATATATTTTATTGCATCATCATATTTTTCTAATTTAAAAATAAGTAAATAAACAATAGAAACTAATATGTTTTCAGATAAAAATATTTTTGTATCTGATTGCTTTTTTATCATTTCATAAGCGACTAAATATTGTTTTAATGCTTCATTATATTTTTGAGAATTTAATAAAGTATTAGCTATTTGATAATAGTAAAAAGGTTTATCATTTATTTTACTTTCTTTCGCTATTTTATTTAGTCTAAAAATAATAGTTTCAGATTCTTTATTAATCTCTTCTTTAGTCTTTAATAAATTACCTGTTTTAACTACACTAAAAAAATCTATATTAGAATAAGTAATTTTGTTATCTTTATTTTCAAGCTCTTCAAATATAGAATTTACAAATTTAGTATCTTTATCTTTGAAAAAAAGGCATGTCCTATAATAAATATTTATATGTTCTGCATAAGGTTCTATAATTTTGAAATTAAAAGCTTGATTTTTATTATTATTCAATCCTATAATAAAATTTGCTAAATTTATTTGAGTTTCTTTTGTAAACTCTTCATCTGCTTCTAAAAAAAGAACCCAGTTTTTAGTAATTTTTTTTAAAGCTTCATTTTTTACTTTACTTGTGTCATCACTATATTTAAGATCAAATACTTTTCCATATTTTTTTGCTATAGTTTTGGTTTTATCTGTAGAACCCAAATCAAATATTAATATTTCACTTGCTGTTCCCCGAACACTTTTAAGAGATTTCTCTATATATTTTTGATTATTTTTGGTAAAAAAACAAATCGCTAATTCATTTAATAACATAATTTTAGACACTTAGTTTTTCTATAGTTTTAGATAACCATTTTTGAACTTTTAATGAATTTCTTAATAATTTATCTGTTATCATATTAAGCTGTACAAATGCCTCCCCTATAAACATTTTTCTGTTTTTATCCTTAAATTTTTGAGCTTCTTCTATATTAAAAGGCAATAATATATTACCTGATGATAAAAGTTCTCCTATTTTTATCCAACCTCTTGGAGTAAAATTTTCTTGTTTTCTAGAAAAAGTTAACACATTTATTTCTTCTAAATCTATTATTATACTTATAAATAAAATAAAATTAGGATATAGAGTATCATTATTAACATATATCTCATACAAAGATAAATTATTATCTATTTTTAACAAAGTTTCTTTTTCAAGTATTGATAAATCTCGACAAAACTCGTCTTGTTTTATTACTGGGATTATAGAATCTGTAACTAATTCAAAAATAGATTTCCCATAAAAACTAACATCAAATTCTTCTCTTAATTTTTCAAATTCATTAAAATCAACATTTGTTTTATTTGATAATTCTATTTTATTTAGTATGGTTTCTATTTTTTCAGAAAATAATAACTTTTGATTATTTGGCAAAAAATCAGAAAAGAACGCTAACTCTTTTATTTCTTGTATTATTTCAGAATTTATATAATCTATCATTTTACCTAGTCAAAATAAAAAAAATACTAATCGTATTCTAATTTTACCTTATTATTAAATATTTTATAGTATTTATTTAAAAAATATTTTGTATAATTGAATTTAATATATTAGAATTAATATATATATGATTATCGTTTTTAGAAAAATAATTAAAAATGACATACTGTTGGGGAAAAAAATTTGAATAAAGCATTTCTTCTTTTTGTAATTATACTATTAAATGTTTATCCTATGGCTTGTTTCAAATGGGGAGCCTCTACACCAACACAATTATCTTCAAGTAGAGCTGTGATAGCTTCAGAATACATAACTTTTTTGGATTGTGCTGATAAAATAGAAAAAGAGGATGTAGTTAAAAAAAATATAGCCGCAAAAAAAGAATCACTAAAAACTTTTGTTGACACAAATAATAAATTTACAGAAGATGGTCAAACCTTAATGGATTTTACAAAAAGATATCCTACTTGCCCTTCTCCATAAAACATAAATAAATTGGTACAGGGGCTGTCTAAAAAGGAACGTTTTTAAAACGTTCCCTACGTAAACATTGGGTTATGACCCTGTAATTTTCTCAAAAAATACACTTTTTAGACAGCCCCACTACAAGAAATAATTTAATAAATTCAACTTTATTTTTTATTTATTTTTTTATCATCTTTCTGAAAAAGTTTTATTATTTCTTCTCTTGCTACAATAAGAGCATTAAATAATATATTGTCAGAAAAACCACCATAAACTTTAATATAAAAACCATTACTATTTATTTCAGGAATATCATTTATTTTTGCTACAGTTTGTTGTACAGATGTATTATTACTTCCTTTTACTCCACCACTTTTTCCACCTAAAATATTATTACCTGTTAAGCTTCCTGAAAATAATCCACTTAAAATATTTCCATTTCCATCAAGTGAAAACATATCAATAACATAACCACTTTTAATTCCTAAAAGAAATGAGACAGGAATTCTATTTTGAATATTATTTATTATTTCATTATCTGTATTTTGAGCTAATTTAAATACATATTCTGCTCCTAAACCTAAATCAATCATAGCTGTATTTTTTGAAACAGAGCTTGAATTACTTCCTGGATTTTTTAAAATATCTTCAAAATTAGTTTTTGCATCAGCTTCTTCTTTTGAAATATCAATTGATAATCTTTGAATTCCTAATCCAACACTCGGATATATTTGTAGGTTATTTTTTGCATATAAAACATAACCTAAATTAAAATTTGCATTTATATTGCTAGAAATTGCTAGGTTTATACCATTTTTAGGTGCTAGTTTTATATTTCCAACTAGAAAAGTTAACTCACTTCCTTGTAAAAAACGCCCAAAAACTGTTCTTCTCCCTGTACCTAATATAAAATATTGATTATTAAATGTGTTATATCCTCTTTCATCTAAGTAGGTATTTAATTTTGAAAAATCAGAAAAAATTATTCCTCCGATACTTCCATAAATATAATTTGAATTTCTAAAAGCATTATTTGTTTGATTATTATTTCTATTATTAGGATTTTTCATAAACATATTACTTACATCATCAATGTTTATATTCATCTTTAAAGGTTCTTTATCTTCCCAAAAAAAACCATCTACTTTTTTATCTTCTTCTTTTTTATGATCATTTTTTGAATTATCTTCTGATTTAGAATTAGAAATTTCTTTTTTCAAAATAGAATCACTAGTCTTTTTCTTTTCATCTGCAAAAACAGGTGTATTAGAAACAAATATAAAAGTAAAAACAGTTATTAATCTTTTCAAAATAAAACCTCCTAATTACTCATATCTTAATGCTTCTATAGGATCTAACTTTGAGGCTTTTCTAGCAGGATAAAATCCAAAAAATACTCCAACCGCAATAGAGAAAGAAGTTGATAATATTACGCTTGAAGGGGTAACAATAGCTTTTATTGGACTAAATTTAGTAATTAACATAGAAAATCCTAGTCCTAAAAGAATACCAACTGCACCACCAGTAAAACTCATAAAAATAGATTCTATTAAAAATTGACTTAAAATATCTCTTTGTTTAGCACCAATTGCTTTTCTTATCCCTATTTCTCTAGTTCTTTCTGTAACTGTAACAAGCATTATATTCATAATACCTATTCCACCAACCAATAAAGAAATTCCTGCAATACTGCCTAATAAAACTGTAAGCGTTGTGGTTATTGTAGAAAGTGTTTCTAATATTTCAGCTTGACTTCTTATTGTAAAATCATCTTCTTGATCATCTTGGGCTTTATGATTTTTTCTAATTAATTTTTTTATTTCTTCTTGAGCAGGAGTAATATCTTTTGTATCTTTTATTTTTATATCAATTTCTCTTAAAAAATCAATTCCTGCTAATTGTTTCATGACTACTTTATAAGGGCTTATAATTATATCATCTTGATCTCCTTTTTTCTTTAAAACCCCAATTACCGAAAAATTAATTCCATTTATTTTTATATTTTCTCCAAGAGGGTCATTTTCTCCAAAAAGGTTTTCAGCTGTATCAAAACCTATTACAGCTAATTTAGCATTTCTTTCACCTTCTTCTTCATTAAAAGCTCTTCCTTTTTCAACTTCATACGCCCTTATTTCAAAATAACTATAAGATGCTCCTGTTACACTTACACGTGCATTTTTATTGTAATATTTTACTTGATAACTACCATTTACAACTGGAGCAACTAAATCAACACCTTTTATTTTGGTTATATCCATAGCATCAGTTATTCTTAGTGTTTGTTGAGTTCCTGTGCTGACACCTCCAGCAGCCCTAAAACTAGGTCGAACTACTAATAAATTAGTTCCAATAGAAGAAACTCTACTTACTATTTGTTCTGTTGCTCCTGCTCCGACCGAAAGCATTGCAATAACAGCAGAAACTCCTATTATTATTCCAAGCATAGCCAAAAAAGATCTAAGTTTATTGGCAATAAGACTTCTAAAAGCTATTTTTATTATAGTAAATAAGAGCATATTATTTTTCTATTACATCCTTTATTATTTTTCCATCGCTCATGTGAATTTGTCTTTTACATTTATTAGCTATATTAAGGTCGTGTGTTACTAATATTATTGTACGGCCAGCTTCATTTAAAGATTTTAAGATATTTATTATTTCATCTCCAGTTTTTGTATCTAATGCCCCAGTTGGCTCATCTCCTAATACAATAGAAGGATTTGTAACTATAGCTCTTGCTATTGCTACCCTTTGTTTTTGTCCACCAGAAAGTTGATTAGGCAAATGATGAAATCTATCTCCTAAACCAACCGATTCTAATGCTGCTAAAGCATCTTTTCTAGTATTTTTTCTTCCTGCATAAAGAAGAGGTAATTCAACATTTTCTAATGCTGTAGAACGTGGGAGAAGATTAAAACTTTGAAAAATAAAACCAAGAAATTTATTTCTAATTCCTGATAATTGATCTTGAGAAAGTTTTGAAACATCATTCCCTTGCAAAATATACTTACCAGAAGTTTGTTTATCTAAACAACCAATAATATTCATAAGTGTCGATTTACCACTTCCTGAAGTTCCAATTATGGCAACCATTTCTTTTTCATTTACATCAAAACTCACATCATCTAGTGCGTTTATTTTATTTTCTGCAAACCCATACGTTTTTATTAAATTTTCAGCTTTTATCATATTTTTTTAATTACAAACCTTTATAATCAATAATTTATAATTAATTTTTACATTATCCTATTTCCACCACTTGGCGGTCCAAAACTAGTTCCTGTTTTATTTTGCCCTTTCCATTTACCTTTTTCATTTCCTGTTATTAAAATCTTATCATTTAATTTTAATCCATTTATTATTTCTGTATTAGAACTATCATTTATGCCAGTTTCTACCTCTTTTTCTTTTATTTCATCCCCAGTAAGTAAAACTTTCACAATTTTTTTACCTTTTTTTCTAATAATAGAATCATTTGGAACTATTAAAACATCTGACTTCATTTTTTGTACTATTTCTACATTAGCTGTCATTTCAGGTTTTAAAAGAGATTTTTGTTCGTCAATAACTTCTATTTTTACAGAAAAAGTTACAACATTAGATGAATTCAATCCTTTTGTTGCTATTTGTACAACACTTCCTTTAAAAGATTTTTTTGGAAAAGCATCAACATTTATTTTTACGTTTTGCTTTGTCTTTATTTCTCCAATATCACTTTCATCAACTGATGCAGTTACAAAAACTTTAGATAAATCAGCTATTTTCATAACTGTAGTTCCTCCATTTACACTACTTATACCAGAAGAAATTATTTGCCCTATTTGAACATTTCTTTCTGATACAATGCCATCTATAGGAGAAAAAACTTCTGTATCAGTTAGTTTTTGTTTAGAATCTAAAAGATTTAATTTATCTGAATTTAATTTAGCATTTTGAATATCAATATCTTTTAATTTAAGTTTTATTTGATTTAACTTATTTGAAATATCATTTATTTGAGTTTTTACTTTTTGTACTTCTGTTTCTGATTGAATAACAGCTGATTTAGAGTTTTCATACTCGTTTTTTGATAATGCCCCTTGTTTAAATAGTTTTTCATTTGAATTATATTTTAATTTAACATCTGTTAATTTTGCCAAAACATTTTTAAGAGACGTTTGATTATTTTTTTTATCAGTTTCTAAACTTAGTAATGAAATATCATAATCTTCTTTTATTTTTTCTATATTCGCATTAGTTTGAGCAACTACTAGTTGAGCTTTAGATACATTTCTATTTTCATCTTTTGGATCTAATTTTAATAAAAGTTTTCCTTTTTGTACTTTATCACTAACATCATAAGGCAATGAAAGTATTTCTCCACTTGCCTTACATTTTATCTCTACTTCAAGATTGGGTATAACTTTCCCATTGCTAGTAACACTTTTTTTAATTATGTCTTTTTTTACTTCTGAAATGGTATATTTGGCAAGTTCTGGATTTTTTTTATCTACATTTTTACTTTTATAGTAAGTATATCCTGTAACCGCTATTGCAAGAATAAGTAGTGCGTATATTATTTTTCTCATAAAAGACATTTTCTAAACATAAAAATACAATTTAGTATATTACATCAAAGAAAATAAAATATTATCAAAATGTATTAGTTTTTTTAAGAACTTATTAAAAGAAAATAGTCTTGAACAGGATTAAACGGATGAATGCAGATTAACAGGAGATTAGAGTGTTTGTTTTTTTTACTAAAATAATATAAAAACATAACAAGAGGAGATGAATAGAATCCTAATTTTACTCATCCTATTAATCCTCCCTAAAATCTCCTGTTCAAGACAGTTAACTAATCAAATCAAGTATTTCTTCTTTTATTTCAAAATTTGAATAAACATTTTGAACATCATCATGAGCTTCTAATAAATCTATAAGTTTCAAAACTTTTTTTGCTGTAAATTCATCATCAATTTCTACTGAAGTTGTAGGAATTTGGATAATCTCAACATCTGAAGTTAAATAACCTTTTTCATTAAGTTCTTTTTGTATTTTTTCAAGCATTAATGTATCAGGAGGTGTTTGAACTTGATATTCGCCATTTTCATTATCTATAAGGTCATCTGCACCTAAATCTGCGACTTCCATAAAAAGATCATCAAAAACTATTTTATCTTTTTTATGTCCAGTTATTGTTATTACCCCTTTTTTAGAAAACATCCAACCAACACAACCAGTTTCACCTAAGTTTCCTTCGCATTTTGTGAAATAAGATCTAATATCTCCACCTGTTCTATTTCTATTATCTGTCATTGCTTCAACTATTACCGCAACACCACCAAGACCATATCCTTCATATTGTAACTCTTCATAAGTTTCTCCTACCAATCCAGAAACAGCTCTTTGTATAGCTTTTTTTATGTTATCAGAAGGCATTAAACCAGCTTTTGCTTTATCAATAGCAGTTCTTAGTCTAAAGTTACCAGAAACATCCGCACCACCAATTTTTGCAGAAACATAGATTTCTTTTGCAAGTTTAGTAAAAGAAGCTCCTCTTTGAGCATCAGTTTTCCCTTTAGCTCTTTTTATTTGAGACCATTTAGAATGACCAGACATTATTCATAAAACCTAAAATAAATTATCGTTACGCTATACATTTTAACAGTGATAGCGAAATTTTCCTACAACTTAAAAATATTTTATAAAATAAATTATAGAGTACTGTGAACCCTTTTTGTATTAACACCAAAGCAAAGCTTCAAGGCATTATTAATAAAATAAATAAGGGTTCTGTTTATAACATTCTTATCTTTTACTTTTCACTTTTTACTAACTATCTATCTTAAATAGTATAATATTTTACAGAGTTTATTAAAAAATATGACATACTGTCGTAAAAAAAAGGTAGTAAAATTATGGAAAAAGTAATACATAAAGCAGAAGATAGAGGAACCGCGGAGCATGGTTGGTTACATAGTAAACATACTTTTAGTTTTGGCGGATATCATAACTCAAAAAGAATGTGTTTTGGTTTTTTAAGAGTTTTAAATGATGATATTGTTGAGGCAGGAATGGGATTTGGAACACATTCTCATGATAATATGGAAATAGTTTCTATTCCATTATCAGGAAATCTTGCTCATAAAGATAGTATGGGAACATCTTCAATAATATCAAAAAATGAAGTACAAATTATGTCTGCTGGTTCAGGTATATCTCACTCAGAGTTTAATCATTCTAAAGAAGAAAAAGTTAATTTTCTTCAAATTTGGGTTTTACCAAAAGAAATTAATATAACTCCAAGATATGGACAAAAAAAGTTTTTTAATGAAGATAGAAAAAATAAATTTCAAGTTGTAGTTTCTCCAGATAAAGAAGGAAATGCAGTATGGATTAATCAAGATGCTTATTTTTCAATGGTTGATTTAGATAAAGAAATAGAACTTGAATATGAAGTAAAAAATAACCAAAAAAATGGATCTTATTTGTTTGTTATAGAGGGAAGTATTGAAGTTGATGGAAATAAAATTAATAAAAGAGATGCTATTGGAGTTTGGAATATAGAAAAAATAAAAATTAAAGCACTAGAAAACGCAGAAATTTTAGTTATTGAAGTTCCTCTTCATGAAATACCATTAAGTTAGAATCAATTCAAAATCTTTCATTAGAATTTTATTCTAATGAAAGAAATTATCTTTACTAAGACCTACTGTAGGTCTTAGTTTTCTATCATAAAAGTTACTGGACCGTCATTATGAATTTCAACTTTCATATCTGCTCCAAAAATTCCTGTATCAATTTTTAGCTCACTTTTTTTAATACTTTGAACAAAATAATTGTATAGTTCTTCAGCTTGTTCTGGCGAACCAGATTGAGTAAAACTAGGTCTTCTTCCTTTTTTAGTATCACCATAAAGAGTAAATTGAGAAATTACTAAAACATCTCCTTTTATATCAAGTAAAGATAAGTTCATTTTACCATTATCATCAGAAAAGATTCTTAAATTTAGACATTTATCAACTATAAAATCAGCAATTTCTTTTGTATCTTCTTTACCAACACCCAAAAGTATTACTAAGCCTTTTGATATTTCACCTATTTTATTATTATCTACTGTTACACTTCCATAACTAACTCTTTGTATTAAGGCTTTCATAATTTTATTTATTTTTATCTTTCAAAAAAAATCTTAACTCTTCCAATTCTAAAAGTTCCAAAATAGATACTAATAAAATATATATACCTATTATCCATAAAGAAATATCTCTATTTTGACCACTTCTAAAAAAAATAAGTGCTGAAATTGAAGATAAAATAAGAATTTTTAATGTTAATTGAACTACTTTATGCTTATATATGGTATCTAGTTTAGTTTCCATTTTCTTTTCAAGCTCATAAAACTTTTTTTCTAAAGAGTTATATTCACTGTTTTGTTTATCTTCCATTTTTATTTATTTAACCAATTTTTTTATTAAGTTTCCATTATTTTTAAGTATATGATTTTCAGGAATAAAACCTCTAGCAGATGTTAAAGCATATATTATACTATTTTTTCCAACTATAGTTCCAGGGTTAAGAACTGCATTACAACCAACTTCTACATTATCGCCTATTATTGCACCAAATTTTCTTAAACCTGTATTTATATAATCGTTATTTGTGTCTAAAATTTTGATATTATCTTTTGTAGCTTTTACGTTGGATAAAATAACTCCTGCTCCCAAATGAGCCTTATAACCCATTATAGAATCTCCTACATAATTAAAATGAGGCACTTGAACAGAATCAAAAAGAATAGAGTTTTTTATTTCAGTAGAATTTCCCACAGTAACATTATTACCAATTAAAACATTCTCTCTAATGTAGGCACAATGTCTTATTTCACAATCATAACCAATTATTGCAGGCCCTTTTATTGTTACATTTTTTTCTATTTTTGTACCTTTTCCTATCCAAACAAATTCATCTATTTGTTCAAAATCATTAGGTAGTTTTTTGATAATTTCTTTAATAAAATCTTTTATAAGAGGTAAAACCTCCCAAGTATAATTAATATTATTAAATATCTCTGAAAAAGGAAACTTTTCAAGATCTAATAAATCAATGGGTTTAAAATTATTTATCATAAAATTTCTTATCTTCTATATAACAGAGATATTATATCATTTAATAACCTGAGTTCGATAAAAATTATAATAGCAAAGTAAAATTAGAGCAAAAAACAAGGGACTAATTCGTAAATAAG
>JBBTGK010000051.1:0-1785 GCA_038060635.1 Cyanobacteriota bacterium
CAATAGATCAAATGATAAATGCTTATGCTTTAGCTCATATAAGAACTGATTTTTTGACTATAGGTCCAACTACAATTGAACAGTTAAGAAGAACTGTTTCATCAATAAAGTTATCACATTTACTAACCAAAAAAAATCTGGAATATCTTTATAACGGAAAAGAATAATTAGAAGTTTTATTTTTAAAATATATAGTTAAATTCTTGATAAAAAAGAAAAATACTCTAAATTTAACAGATTTTAAAAAATTAGAGTATAGTATTGTATATTAAAAGTAAATTTTTGTATTAGAAATAACTAACTATAGTATATCTAAAAAGTATCTATACTTAACGCATTATAGTCATTAAAAATACTTCTTAATTTACCTTGTTTATTTTCGTCAGCACCAACAATTACTAAAACATCTCCATGATTAAAATGATGATTATAAATATCAGCTCTATCTTGAGGAATTCCCTCATCTTTTAAAAGTCCAATTAATGTTCCCGCAGTTGCACCAATTGCTGCACCTCCAGTAGCAGCTGTTAAAGCACTAAGTAAAAAACCTGATGCTAAAATAGGCCCTATACCTGGCACAAGTAATAAACTTAAACCTGCTAATAATCCAATAGTTGCACCTGTCGAAGCTCCTTTAAGCATAGCCGAAGGATCTTTTTCTACAACCTCATGTGTATCTTCATAATTTTTAGTAGTTCTTTCATTATTAAATTCTTCTTCCATATCAGTTATAGTTCCATCTTTATTAGTTCTATATAAATTAATATATTCATTGTTTCTAATAACATCATGATCTTTTGCTAATACTGATATATCATTTTTATGATATCCAAGATTTTCTAATTGATTAAGTAAAGAATCTATTCTTTCTCTTTCTTTAAAAATACCAACTATTTTATTAGAAAATATTCCCATAATCTTTTATCCTTTTATATATAATATATGAAATTTAAAAACCAGATTAATCTCAAATATGAATCTATTATTTTTAGCTTTAATAATTTAATTTCTTCCTGAAAAAGCTTTGTATATAGCTAAAATAACCATTGCACCAAAAACAGATGCAATGAAACCAGCAGTATCACCTTGATGGTAAAATCCAATTGAACTTCCAAGAAAATTAGCCACAATTGAACCTGATATACCAAGTAAAGCTGTTATTACAAATCCACTAGGCTCTCTTCCAGGCATTAAAAACTTTGCTACAATTCCAACAATTAAACCAATTATTAAGGCAATTATTACTGACATTTACTATTTCTCCTAAAAAAAAACATTATTTATATTATTTTTTTTATTTAATTTGTTTTTTCTTCTATTGAGCTTGTTTTAGAAACTTTTTTGAAGCACAGCTTAAACATAGCACACCTGATAACAAATAAAGTTCTTTGTAACAATAAGAAACATTTGGTAAAAAAATATTGCTTGAAATTGTTGATAAAATTAAATTTTATCGCTAGAAGCTAATATTATAAATTATTATAGACTCTTTATAAAAAAAACACGTTAAGCTTTTTTATTGATTAGGATTAAACATATTTGTAGTTTTTTGAATGAAAAAATATATTTTTAAAAATTATTTTATTTAACATGAGCTGAAATAAGAAAATTTTAAGTACCAGTTTTTATATATTATTTACTAATTAAGGTAATAAACGCAATTAAAATGGTATTTAGGTAATTTTTTTAATAAAAATATTTATTTACTGCATTGTATTATAACAATTAAATATTTCTTTTAATTTCGATTTGTAATAACTTAATAAATTCTTAATTACTTAAAAT
>JBBTGK010000051.1:1795-11569 GCA_038060635.1 Cyanobacteriota bacterium
CCCAACAAGCTAATGTATATCGAACACCTTTTGTAATAGGAGTTACACAATGTAACATATATGGGGGGAAAAGAGCAACAGAGCCTTGCTCTTGATTTATTTTATCATTAAGATCCCACCATTTTAATTCGCCACCTTCATAATCTTCTTTTTTAGAAAGAAAAACTACTATAGTCAGCTTTCTTATTGAAAGAGCCTCATTTCCAATATCTGTATGCCATTCAAAGGATCTATTTTCATCATATTTATTAACCCTTAAAACATTGATACCTCTTATTCCAAATTTAAAAAAGTTTTTATTGGCATGTAATAAAACTTTTTCAACTCTTTCAAATATCCAACTAATATTATTGTTTAGAGTAAGATCTGTTACTTGAGGAAAAGACTCTTGTTTATAATCTTCTATATTATCTTGAATATAAACAGGTGAATCTAATTTTAAACCATCTAAAGAAATTATTTTTTCACACTCTTCTGGTTTAAAAATTCTTGGATAAGATATAACTCTAAGTATATTTGTATTTGCTAATAATTCTTCCATAATTTTCTATTTTTTTTTCTCTAATAAATAAATTAAATAAGACAAAGGAAATTTATCATAAACTATTTTAAATAAAATAGCAAAAAATAAAGGTGTAAAACAAAATGTTAATTCAATTCCAAGTGATGGTGAAAAAAAAGACTCAGAACCATAAGTATAAATAAAATAACCTATTATAAAAATAGATGGCATCAACCATAAAACAGGTTCATATTTAATATCTTTTGTCATATTTCTACTTTTTATTTTTAACATTTTTATCGAGCCATTCGTTCATTTCCCATAGCATGTGTAAAAGAGATTCTCTTGATAAATATCCATGAGATTCTTTTGGCAATAAAACAAATCTTGATTTACCACCTAAACCTTTAATTGCATTAAACATTCTTTCACTTTGTAATGGAAATGTACCAGGATTATCATCTTCTTGACCATGAATAAATAAAAGAGGTGATTTTATTTTATCGGCATAATTAAAAGGAGACATTTCTGAATAAACTGTTGGTGCTTGCCAAAAATATCTTTCTTCAGATTGAAATCCAAAAGGTGTAAGAGTTCTATTATAAGCCCCACTTCTTGCAATTCCTGCACAAAAAAGATCTGAATGTGCTAATAAATTTGCTGTCATAAAAGCACCATAAGAATGACCTCCTATTGCTATTTTATTAGGATCTGCAACTCCCATTTCTACTATTTTATCTACAGCTGCCTTTGCATCTGATACTAATTGTTTTATATAAGTATCATTTGGTTCTTTTTTTCCTTCTCCAATTATTGGCATACTTGGCCCATCAAGAACAGCATATCCTTGAGTTACAAAAATAATTGGTGAGTTTGCTCTTATTATAGGAAATTCATAAGGTGATTTGGTTATTTGACCAGCTAAATTTGCATTTTTAAATTCTCTTGGATAAGCCCAAAGAAGAACTGGTAATTTACCTTTTTCTTTTGAATAATCGGCAGGTAAATACAAGGTTGCATTAAGTTCTACACCATCAGCTCGTTTATATTTTATTATTTCTTTTTTGATATTTTTTAGTTCTGGATATGGATGAGAAAACTCTGTAAGTTGTTTAACTTTATTTTTAGAAACTGTTCTTAAATAAAAATCTGGTTGTTTTGTTGGTGATTCTATTTTTGTTAATAAAGTCATATCATTTGGGTCTAAAACTTTTATTAGTTCTTCATAATAAGGTGCTTTAGATTTCCAAATTCTGTTAGTATTTTTACTTTTCAAATCAAATTTATCTAAAAATGGTTTGCTTCCTTCTGGTGATGCTCCTGTACCAGAAAAGTAAATAGAAAATGTTTTTTCATCTTTTATTAATACATTTGTTCCATATTTTGAAACTTTCATAATAGGATTTCCTGGATCTTTATAAGAATCTTCTGTATTTCTATCTATTAATAATTTAGCTTTAAAATCTGGAAAATCTGGTGGAAAAAGCCATACTTTCTCTGATTTAGTTTTAGACCAAGATTCATAAGCCAGAGCTACTTTATTATCCCCCCAAACAAAGCTTTTAAACCTATTTTGAAATTTGATTATTTGAGTTGGTTTATCTTTAAAAGGAGCTGTTAAAGAATAAGCTATATCTCTTATAGGAACTTCTTTACTTGGATCTCCTTTATCTTGGGCTTCTATCCAATATAATGTTGCAGGAGCATCTTTTCTCCAATCATGTTCTCTTTGTTCAGAAGGTACTGCTCCTAATTTTGGTGGAATATTTTCGTATAAAGGCAAATCAATAATATTTTTTACAATTTTACCATTTATATCCCATATTTCTACTTTTCTAGGAAATTTATCTAATGGAACTACGTATGAAAAAGGTTTATGGATTTTTTCTACTAAAATATATTTACCATCTGGTGATGGTTCTGCATTTGCAAAAATACCTCTCTTTCCAATTTTTTCCATTTTACCATCGAGATCTAGTGTTAAAAGCTGAGAAGTAAAATAATGTTCAAATAAATCTTCATCATTTTCATTTTCTAATAAATTTTGATATGTTCTTTGAGGCGATTTTTTACCATAAGATTCTTGAACTATGGGGCCATCGGGAACTTGTTTTTTTTCTGGTTCAACTCCAATATCACCAGGAACAACTTTACATAAAAGTTTTTTACTATTAGATAACCATGCAAAAGGCTTTCCTATAACCGAATTTAATCTTAATTTTGATAATTGTTTAGCTTCTTTTTTATTTACATCAATTGTCCATAATGTTATGCCTGTATCTTCTGTCATCATAAAAGCAATATTTTTACTATCTGCTGACCAAGAAACATAATTTATTTTGGCTTTTTCAGAAATACCTGAAACTCTTGTATCGCCTCCTTTTACCAGATTTTTTATTTTTATTGATTTATAGGATAAGCTTTTACTAGAACCATTATTACTTGGATCTATTCTATCGCCTGCTAATTTTATCTCTTTTTTTGACATATCTTCAATTGAAGGAGCTTTTTGAGGTTCTAACATTAACATCCATTGTTTATCTGGAGAAATATTTACTATTGGCGTAAGATTTGCATCAACAATTTTTACAATCTCTTTTGGTGGCTTCATATATTTTAGTTTTGATAAACTAACTTCTTGTTTAGATTCTGTTTTTACATTTTTGACAGATTTTTCTTCAGAAAAAGAACTAGGTTGAATAAAGATAGCTAATAAAAAAGCTATAACAGATATTTTTTTTAATTTAATGATCATTTTAATAACTTAACACCAAAAATTGCTTTTTTTATTAATAAAAATAACTTCCAGAGTACGTGGCTCTGTTTGTATTAATAACAAATCAGAGTTTCAAGATATTATTAATAAAAATAAAACAAGATATACAAAAATCATAATGAATTATATCAAAAAAAATTTATCAATAAGTAAAAAGTTATTCTATTTCATATTTTATAAAATTCTTTTTTTACTAGTTTTTAAAATATTGAATTCTTTCTAATATTAGTTTCAGAGATTTTTTAAAATAATAATTACAAAATTGTAAAATTAACTCTTGACTTTAGTGTAACTATAAAATATAATACTAATATAGATTAAAGTTTTAAATAAAAATTTTTTTGAGGATAAATAAGATGAAAGTAAAAAATTTTATACCAGCGTTAATGGCAGGAATAATAATTATTTCTGGTTGCCAAAATAATACACTACCTTTACCGTCTGGAAATAATACAGGAACTAGTACTGGAAATAATAATAGTAATACAAATCCTGTTGTTAATACAGTTTCAACCCCAATAGGTGAATTTAAATTTAAAAAAGTAGAGACCGATAAGTTAGTTCAATATAATCAACTTGTTTCTCAAAGTACTCAAAATAATAATAAAGGGTTAGCTTCAAATGTAGCTGAAGTTGCAAGCTCAAACGCTTCAGGAAGTGCAACTCCTGCAATTGCACCTATGGCATCATCCGCTGGAGGGGCATCAACTGTTGCTCCTATGGCTCCAATGGTAAGAGCTGCCGGTGATTCAGCTGTTTCTTCAAGTATGGCTTTCCCAGTTTCATATTTTCCATATTCAGGTGCATTTGAAGAATACACAGTGGTTGATTTTGAAGAAGCAAGATCAAGTGGTTTTGTAGGAAGTTATGCAGAAATAATATCTAAAATAATAAAACCAACTATAAGCAGTATTGCATCTGACGCTCGTATGACAAATGCTAATGGTAATCTTGATAAAAATGGATTAAATAAAAATTTACCACAACCAACAAATTCAGCAACACCAATGCCTTATTATTATGGTGGTGCTAATTATCAATGGAGTTTTACATTTGTTTCTTCTTCAAAAAAAGAAGTTTATAATTTTTATGTATCTTCAACCGAAACATTAATACTAAGACAAAAATGGGGTTTAAAAGATTTAGCATTAGATAGTATAAAAATAGATAGTTCTGAAGCTATAAAAATTCTTACAAATGCAATAAAAGATAAAAGTATGAATTCTACTCAAAATCAATATTTAGGAACAAATTCTGAACTCTTATATGATATACCTTCTGATAAAGATGTTAGTTGGAATTTATATATGGAACTTGAAAAAAATAAAGTAATTTGGAATGTAAATATGAATATAAATTACAGCCCTTATTCTTATCCATATCCAATGCCATTAGCTGTTGATGGTTCATCTGGAAGTGGTGTTGCTCCAGCTGGAAGCTCTGTTGTATCAAGCGATGGAACAACAACAAGTATAGGAAATGCTGGCTCAGCAAAGCCTGAAATAGCAAGAGTTCCTGATTATTATTATAGTGGAGCTTATGCAAGAATTGATGCTGAAACAGGTAAAATATTAATGTTTAATAGACCAAATAGAACAAAATATGAGCCTTATCCTGTGTATAGTGGCTATTCAGGTCCTGATTATCCTGTAGGAATTGCAACTTCTCAACCTGCTGTAGCACCTCCTCCTTCTACTCCTGTTCCTATGCCTGCTGAAGTAAAACAAGAACCTGTTGTTACAAAATAACTCCTAGAATAAAATAACATCTTGTTCCTTATTAGCCTGAATAAAATTTCAGGCTTTTTTTTTATTTTTATTAACAATACCTTTCTTCTTACTTTTCACTTTTTACTTCTTACTAAGTATATACTGTGATAAAATTTCATCTGTTATTAAAAATATTTTAGATAAAAACTAAAAAGGGCTTTTGTTTTATGCTTGATTTTATAAAACTATCATCCAAAATATCCGAAATAAGTATGGAAATATCAGAAGAAGCTGATATAAAATCAAAAAGAATTGATAGAGCCTTATATACTTATGAAAAAGCAGTAGAAAATGATATTTTACTTGGTGAAAAAGTAGCCAAATATGTTGATATTTTTCCTTGGATGGTAGGCAGACCATTAGAACAATTAAAAACTAAAAATACTCTTCCAAAATTAGATATAACTAAATTTACAGTTGTTTCTACTGATGGATCTCAAATAATGCCTAGTCATCATGAAATATCTATGTGTTATCTTATAAATGTTGGTTTAATTATGTTTACTTATGGAACAGGTGAAAAACCCATTCAAGAAAGCGAACCATTTGTTTTTGATAGTGATAAAACTTTATATCAAACTTCTAAAAAATCGCCTTCATCTTTTTCAGAAGAAGTAATTTCAATTCAAAGAATGTTAAAAGAAATTGAAGAACTCAAAAATTTATGTAAAAGAGCAAAAGATAGAGGGCATCCAGTCATTGCTATTTCTGATGGGACATTAATAAATTGGAGTATAAATAATCAAATGTGGTCTGAAGAATACAAAGATATGATAATGGATAAGTTTTTGAGTATTTTAGACGAAATAAAATTATTAGAAGTACCAGTATGTGGATATATAAGTAATTCTAGAAGAAATGATTTTGTAAATTTTTTAAGAGTTCAATTATGTCCTTATGAAGAAGTAAATTGCGAAAAATTATGTTCTGAAAAAGAAGCCTGTGATAGTATAATTCCTCTTTATGATAGAGAAATATGGTTAAAAAAATTAGCTACAGGAGAGCGGTCACCTATATTTGCAAGTGCTGCAAAAATTTTGGAAAAATATAAAGATCATCAAATTTGTTTTTTTTATATTAATGTAGGTAATGATGAAATTGCAAGGATAGAAATACCTAGATGGGTTGCAGATAATGAAGATAATCTTAATTTAGTTCATTTTTTGATTTATGATCAAGTTCAAAAAGGAATGGGTTATCCAATAACAATACAAGAAGCTCATAATCAAGCTGTAGTTAAAAATGCGGATAGAATGCAATTTTATTCTATTCTTTCAAGAAAAATGATAAATAATAATATAAAAGTAGCTTTATCAAATAAAGAAATTAAAAAAAGAGGAGGAATAGCATGATTTTATCATTTAATTTCTTTTTTAATTTTAAATAAATTGATAAAACAGGAGATTTAAACCAAATGAAAAAAATAAGAATTGGAACAAGAGGAAGTAAATTGGCTTTATGGCAAGCTAATTATATAAAAGATATGTTAGAAAAAGAAAATACAGAGTTTTCTTTTGAATTAGTTATAATAAAAACTTCAGGTGATAAAATATTAGATGTAGCTCTTTCTAAAATAGGCGATAAAGGTCTTTTTACCAAAGAATTAGAAAATTCACTTATAAATAATGAAACCGATTTAGCTGTTCATAGTATGAAAGATGTTCCTACAAATCTTCATGAAAAACTGTTTATATCTTGTATGCCAAAAAGAGAAGATACAAATGATATTTTTATATCTAATAAATATGATAATTTAGAAAATTTACCTAAAAATGCTAAAATTGGAACAAGTAGTATAAGAAGAAAAGCTCAATTATCTTATTTTAGAAAAGATTTAGAATATCTTGATATTAGAGGAAATGTTGATACAAGATTGAAAAAACTTGATGATAATGAATATGATGGAATAATTTTAGCTTATGCAGGTATTCATCGTTTAGGATTGGATAGTAGAGTAACTCAAAAAATACCTTTTAATATTTCACTTCCAGCAGTTGGTCAAGGTGCTATTGGTATAGAAATAAGAAAAAATGATGATTTTATTAAAACTATTACAAACAAAATAAATCATTTAGAAACTTTTTTTTGTGTAAGTATTGAACGTGTTTTTATGAATAAACTTGAAGGTGGATGCCAAGTACCTATTGCATGTCAAGCTTTTTTTGAAGGTAAAAATCTTATTATAAAAGCTCTTGTTTCAGATGTTGATGGAAATAAAATAATAACTGAAAATATAACAGAAAAACTTTCTTTTGATGAAATTATTACTAAGTCTGAAGATGAAATTTATTCTATTATTCAAGAATTAGGATTAAAAATTTCTGATTTAATAATAAAATCTGGTGGATTGGATGTTATTAGGGGTATTAGGTAATTCAATAAAAAAATGTAGGTAAAAATGAATTTTATTAATGTAATATTTTTAATGTATAATACTTTGGGCTATAATTTATTTTTACTTTGATAATGCCAGAAAAAAAAATAGAAAAAATAAAGAAAATATTGATTGAATGTGTATCTTTAAAGGAATATATAGTTAATAGTTATATTTTTTGTCAAGATAATTTCTCATCAATTAAAAATACTATAGATAATGATTCAAAAGAGATAAAAAAATCTTCGGATATATTAATAAAAGATATTAATAGTTTTAATAAAGAAAAAATCTTTTCTTTTCTTAGAAAAAAAGAAAAGATATCAGTAAAAGATATTTTTATTGAATTATTAACTATAGACTATCTCCTATCAGAATCTATACAAAAAAATAAATATTTATCTTATACAAGAAAAATATTTTGTAATATTAACAGTAAAGAATATTTTATACTTAATAATCCATATAATAGTATTTTTTCCTATTTTTTTAATAAGAAATATTCTATAAGAAAACCTAATGATTTTTCAAGTGATTTAAAATATTGTTTTAATAATTTTATTATTTCTGAAATAGGTATTAAAGGTTATGAATCTGAAATTATTAATTTAAATGATATTAGCCCACAAACAAATATTTTATTAAAAAAAGATATTGAAAATATTACTTTTGCTATTTTTTCAAATTTTAATAAACCAATTTATAATATTAAAGAAATTCAACTAAATTCTGAAAAAAAAGGTATTTATTATTATAGTATATCAAATAATGAATTAATAGATTCTGAAATAACTAAAATTTTAGAAGAATCTTATAAAGAAAATATCTCAATTGTTTTATTACCTGAGTTATTTGTTTATGAATCTTCAAGACAATTAATAAGTAATTGGCTTAAATATAATAATGAAGAACAAAAAATATTTATGGTTATAGCTGGAAGTATGCATATATTTGATAATTCAAATAATAATTGTATTAATGAATCTATTATATATGATTGTTATGGAAAAAAAATTCATTCTCAATCTAAAATATCTGCTTTTAAAGAAGATAATTATATTGAATACCTTCAATCATCAATAAATAATAAATTTCTTTGCGTAGATTCATCTATAGGAAGATTTTCTATATCAATATGCCTTGATTTTATTGATGATAATAATTTTTTGTTATTAAATAAAGAATTTTTTGTTAATATAAATTTTGTACCATCTTTATCTAAAAAACTTGAAACATTTAAAAATATAGCTAAAAATCAAGGTAAATTATATAATGCTTCAACATTTTGTAGTAATACTATTTCTGAATCAAATAAAAGTAATGATAAAGGTTTTATCTATTTTCCTATTAAATCTTCTTCTAAATCTTGCATAGAAATTCCTTTAACACATAAAAATAATTTATATTATTTGAAAGTTAAATTATCTGATATAAAATTATAATAATATGTTATACTTTTTCATAGTAAAGTAATAGTAAAATAATTTTTAAGGATTATAATTATGATTCATGAAAATGAAAATAATTTTTCTCAAGAACAAGTAATTTATAATTTAGAAGAAATATCTCTTGAGTTTTTACTTGAACAAAAATTTGATATAAATCTCTTGAAAAACAATGAACAATTAGAAGAAATATCTCATTATTTAGATTTAAATTTTATAAATTATTCAGAGTCAAATGATAAAATAAAAATAGAATTAATTAGTCAAATAATAGTAAAATTATTAGGTTTAATTTATAGATATTATGATGAAAATAAAAATCATGACTTGATAGTTAAATTAGATCATTTAAGTAAACTTTGTTCATATTATTTAGAAACAAGATCTTATAAATCATCTTATGAAATAATTAAAAAAAATAGCAAAGCTCTAAAAGTTATAGAATATGTTTATAAAAATAAAACTTGTATTGTTTCTGATATAGACTCTCTTTTTGAGGATACAAAACAAAACACATCTCATATTATCTCAAAACTTGAAAATTTAGGAATAATTTTGAAACATAAATTAGGGAAAAATGTTTTTTTAGGTTTAACATCTATAGGTTTGGATATTTATAAAGAATATATTAAAGATGAAGAATTAGATAATAAAAAATTAGCAAATATTTTTTCTTTGAAATTTCCAAATGAAAAAATTAATACACATAAAGAAATGCCTAAGTTAGAATATATATCTAAATGATTGTAACTTTTTATTCATATAAAGGAGGAGTAGGACGTTCAAGTGCATTAATTAATGTTGCTTATTATCTTGCTCAAACTGGTAGAGATGTTTGTGTTATTGATTTTGATCTTGAAGCACCAGGACTTCATAAAATGCCTTGTTTTTCTTTATCTTTTTTAGTT
>JBBTGK010000052.1:0-16329 GCA_038060635.1 Cyanobacteriota bacterium
TTATATCAAAATACTTGAATTATTACAATAATATTTCATTATTTTTCTACTATCTGCTTAAAGATATATTATACTCAAACAGAATTGGTTTGCAATTTTTCAATAGACTAAAGCACCATTGTTCAAAATCAGATTCTCCTGAACAAGGTGGCTTCAGCACCTTGCTGATTTTGTAAAAAACTGCAAACTATTTTTGAACAGGTGTAGTTGTTTTTTATTTTAATAAAATTTATCTGGAACCATATCTTTTAAAGCTATATATAATTCATTTTTATAAATATCAGGATCAAAAGATCCTCCAGATTCATAATAATATTTGGGTCTTAGTATTCCAGGTTTTATTTTTGGTTGTTCTTCATCCACAGGAACAAACATACCTGTAAAATAAAATCTACCCTTATAAGTATGAACCATTACAGTTGTTCTTGTTGATACATATGGATTAATTTGAACTCTTGTTATAGATGACCAAGGAACAGAAAACCTTTTTGTAAGAGAGTTGTACATTATTCCTTCATCTATTATTCTTATGAATTTTTCTTTATTATTTTCCATAGAAAAATAAGAAACAATTAAAATGATAAAAGTTGATATTGTATAAATACCCATAGGAAGTAATACAGAGTTATTAGTAAGTAAGCTTCTACCAAATAGAAGGGCTACACCTAATAAAACACCAAAATTTGGCAATAAAAGAACTAAAACAATAAATATAAAAGCAAATTTATTATTTTCTTGATTTAAGTATATAAGGTTAGAGAATTTTTTATCCATATTTTTATAAAAGCAACAAAAAGCACCTCCAAATGAGGTGCTTTTTATATAAATTTTCTTAGTGAGATAATCTAGATCTTAAACCTTCTGTTCCAAGCATTTTGTTTGCAAGTGAAGCACCAATTGCACCACCAACAACACTAGCTATAACAACAGATGTTCCTGTTAAACCAAAAGATGTTAAGAGAAGTGCAGAACCACCACCAAGGGCAAGACCACCAACACCACTTACAGCACCTTGTATTGAATCTGTAACAACATTAGCACCAGCTTGTTGTAAAGTTTTAGAACCATTTAAAAGACCTAATGTATTTGAAACAGCAGATAAACCACCACCAAGTATAGCTCCAACACCAGCAGCATTATAGGCATCATGACCAACGGTTGTACCAAATTCATGAAAACCAGCACCAACCTCAGAAATGCCACCTGTTTTTATAGAGTTAACAAGTTTTTGAGAAGCTCCTACAAAATTTCCTGAATATTTATATCCAGATAATGCTCCAACGCCCAATTCTGATAATCCAGATAAAGAACCTTTTAAAGAGTCTTGATTATAAGATGCTGCTCTTGCTTTTGGTCTATTTTGCATGATCTCATTGAGAGGTCTTAATGCAGGTTCTGAATTAGAATAGTTAACATTAGAACTTGTATTTACTTGATTTACCATTTTATACTCCTAAAATATTTAACTCTTGATTAGTATATTACTGGTGCTAATCTTGAAGCATTTTGAGTCCAGTCTTTAACTTCATCTAAACTAGGTATTGGCATACCATATTGGAAAGCTAATAAAGTAAGTTGTACTTTTAAAGCAGCTTGATCAATTATATTATTAAATCTTGCAAGATGTGGAGTACTTGTTACACCAGCCATTACAAGTAAAAAAGAATCATCAATAGTTACTTTTTCTACTCTTAAAAGATCTGCTCTTTCTACCCAAAATAAAACTTGTACTTTAAATGCTTCTGAAGGGAATAAACCACCTAATTTTCTTTCTAAAAACCATCTTTTTCTTGGTGAAGAACCAGCATCAAGTAATTTATTAGGATTTTTTATGAACCAAAATTTTGCTCTTTTTGCAGCTTTTGGATTCATCAAAAATAAATCGATAGAAACGTCTTTTCCTTCGTTTGCTTCTTTTACATTAAAAGATTTTGTATCAAGATTTTCGTTTGCAAGAAGTTGATTCATTTCTTTTACTTCTTGTTCAGACATATCTGCTAACTCTGTAGAAACATTTGAAGATATTTTTTGTTCTATAGGTAATGTATTCAATGATTGAACATTAGTATTAGATGAACAACCAGTACTAAACAGTATAGATGTTGCAATTAAGGTTGAAAAAAGAACCTTTGTTGTTTTCATAATTCTCTCCAAAATATTATCTTTATGAGTAATCTTTATATTATATATTATATTATACTTTTTTTTTAATTTAACTTGCTATTTTTTTATTAAATAGAAGTTAATCCAAATATAAATTTTGTTTAAGTTGATAATAATAAGGTTTTATGAATAACCCAAAT
Organism: Cyanobacteriota bacterium; assembly: GCA_038060635.1. Lineage (GTDB taxonomy): Bacteria > Cyanobacteriota > Sericytochromatia > UBA7694 > JACMQJ01 > JBBTGK01. Next base: position 2,304 of record JBBTGK010000052.1, read on the forward strand.
GTGAAAATATTTTAATTAATTCTATAAAAATCAAATTATAGTTCAATTGATTCTTTTTAAATTTATTATAAAAATAATATTTTATATTGCAATTTGCTATTTTAAATATAAATATGCCTAAAAAATGATAAATGGAAAATAATAAATTTATAATATATAATTTCTTTTGTTTTATAATAAATTATGATATATTAAAAAATTAGATAGTTTTTAGGAATATTTTTATCAAATGAATATCGAAAATCTTGATTTTGATAATAAAATTAAAACTAATATATTTATTAAATATCTTATTTCAGAATATAAGACAATCAATATAGATTTTATTATTTGTTTAATAAATAGAATTTTGGATAATAAATATTCTACTTATTATATACATCTGTCAAAAATTCTTCATATTTTCTATAATAAATTAGATTTTATAACAAAAGAAAAAATAATAAATACTTTGAAAGAGAATAATATTGTTTCACAAAGAAATGATGCTGATTTGATATTAGATTTACTTAAAAATAAAAATTTTAAACAAGCTGAAGAGTTAATTGATATTTTTCAATATAATAAATTAAAAAATAATTCTATAAGAGTATTATCAAGTTATATTTATGAAAATTTTAATTTTTTAAGTATTAAAGTAAAAAACTATATTATAACTTTATCTCAAAATTATTTTGAATCTAAACAAATTATATGGACTTTCTTTGAATACTTTGAGCAAATTGATGATATTATAAAAAATAAAATAATAAATAATTTTATTTTTAGTAAAAATAAACAAACTATCTATGTTTTAATATTATCTATAACTCAATCAAATCATATAAAACAAGATATAAAAAACAAATTAATTCTTAAAATTTTAAAATTAAATAATAATGTATTAATTTTTGAGAATTTACTTATTCAAAAATACGAAATATTTGATAAAAAAATAATAAATTACATTTTATTATATGTTTTTTATAATGGAAATAAACCCTTAAAATTACTTTATTGTATTATAAAAAAAATAGAAGAAATTCACGAAATAACATTGAATAAAATCCATAAATATCTTGAAAAAACTCCAAAATCTTTAAGTTATTATGAATTAAATAGAAAATATTCTTTAAAGATAATAAATGAATTTTATATTGAAAAAAATATTTTGAACAAAGAATTAATTAATATATTGTTTAATAATTATTTTTCAAAGCCTAAAATTCTTAATTTAATGATATATGATAAAAATAAACATTTTCAATTCGAAAATATTGAAAATATTATTATTTCAATAATAGAAGAAAACATTTTACTAACAAAAATATTAAAAAATGATTATAATTTTATTTTAAAAAAAAGATTAATAGACTTATTTATTGTATATGAAAAAATAAATAGAATTTTTGATAAAAATAAAAATAAATATGAATATTTAAAGGATTTTAAAGAAGATTTAGACAAGCTTTCAAATTTAGCATATAGAAATAAAGATGTAGAAATTTTTAAATCTGAGATAAAAAATTATATTAATAGTGATAATTTACTAGAATCTGATATTTTAATTTATAAAGATAAAACAGATAAGATATTTTTTGATTTAGTTATAGAAATAAATGAAAGTTATAATAATAATAATAATATAATAAAGAAAAATTTGAAAGAAGAAAAACTTAATGTATTAAGAGAATTTACTAATAATAAAAAATTTAAAAGTAAAATTATAAGATATTTTCTAAATTTGAAAAATATTTATATTATCTCTAATAAACTATTAATAAATTATGATGATTTTAGTATTGAGTTTAGAGAAAAAACCTTAATACTATTATTAGATTTTTTTATAGTAAGTAATTCTAGAGAGGTTGAGATTCTTTTGTATAGAATTTCAATTTACAATAAAGATAAAATACCTAAAGAAATACTTATTAAAATATATAAAAAAATTATATATAGTGATTATACAGAAAAACCTATTTTAAATCAAAATAATTATAATTTAGATGATTGTGTTCAATTTACTAATGATTTTAATTACTAATATAAAAAACCCTTGAATATATTTTTCAAGGGTTTTAAAGACTAATAAAATCTATTTAGAAAGGATATTTTCCTAACTCAATAACTTTATCAGCAATTTTTCTTCTTAAACAAACTGTATCAACAGGTGTTACTTTTACAAATCTTCTAAGAGCAGCTAATTGCATTCTTAAATTATCGCCTTCAGAAACACAAGCAAGTACATTTTTACAAGCAAAAGATATTTTTTCAATTGAATCATTAACATATACTCTTGTTATTTCTGCATTAAGTTCAACTTCTTTTTCACCTTTAATTGCAGCCATTTTTAAAGTTCTAAGTACAGAACTTTCCATTGCATATATTTCAGTAAGAATATCACTTAAATAAGCCATAATTTCTTGTTCATCATTTATTTTTGCCATAAACTTTTGAACTGCAACACCAGAAGCTAAAAAGAAAGCTTTTTTTGCATTAGCAACTATTTTCTTTTCTACAGATAATAAGGTTTCTTCTTCTTCATCAAAAGAAGGGAAACTCATAATTTCATCCATTATTTTCATACCAGCTTGCATTAAAGCTAATTCGCCTTTCATTGCTTTCTTTAATAACATACCAGTCATTAACATTCTATTGATTTCATTTGTTCCTTCAAAAATTCTGTTAATTCTTGCATCTCTATAGAATCTTTCTACAGGATATTCTTGGCTATAACCATAACCACCAAAAATTTGAAGAGCTTCATCTACAACATAGCTAAGACATTCAGAACCAGCAACTTTAAGACCAGAACATTCTATAGCATATTCTTCTAAAGCTTTCATAATATCATCTGGATTATTTTTATCTAAGGTTGCAATGTATTGATCCATCAAACCAGATGTTCTATAAAGCATACTTTCCATAGCATAAGTTTTAACAGTCATTTCAGCTATTTTATGTTTTATTAATCCAAACTCACTTAATGATTTATTAAATTGTTTTCTATCTTGAGCATATTTTATAGCGATTGGCATAACATATTTAGAAGCACCTACAGAACCACCACCAAGTTTAAATCTACCAAAGTTTAAAATATTGAAAGCAATTTTATGACCTTTTCCAATTTCACCTAAAACGTTTTCTACAGGAATAACAGCATCTTCAAGAATTACGGTAGTAGTAGAAGATCCTTTAAGACCTAATTTTTTCTCATCAGGGCCAGTAGAAACACCTTTAAAAGCTCTTTCTACAATAAAAGCTGTAAATTTATCGCCATCAACTTTTGCAAAAACAATAAATAAATCTGCAAAGCCTCCGTTAGAAATCCACATTTTTGTTCCATTAAGAATATAGTTTTTACCATCTTCACTTAAAACTGCTTTTGTTTTTGCTGCAAGAGCATCAGAACCAGAATTTGGCTCTGTAAGAGCATAAGCACTTATTATTTCACCTGTAGCAATTTTTGGTAAATATCTTTCTTTTTGTTCGTTATTTCCAAAAAATACGATTGGTAAACTACCAATACTTGTATGAGCACCTATAGAGATTGCAAAAGAACCTTGCATAGATATTTTTTCTGAGAAAATGATAGAACTTGTTTTATCTAATCCCATTCCGCCGTACTCTTCAGGAATATCAAAAGATAATAAACCTAAATCACCAGCTTTTTTTAATAAGCCAACAGTTATATCCCAGTTTTGTGTTTCTATTTCTTCTACATTAGGTATAACTTCATTTTCCATAAATTTTTGAAGCATTTCAGCTATTTGTTTTTGCTCATCAGTAAAATCTTCTGGGCTAAAAACATCTTGTGGTTTTGTTTCTGTTAATAGAAAGCTTCCACCTTTTACATAAGACATATTTTTTACTCCTTTGTACCAAATAATATTTAATTTCTTTCCCCCCTCTCTTTAAAAGAGAGGGGGCTGGGGGTGAGTTAACTCAAATTCTCAAATATACCAGCGGCACCTTGTCCACTACCAATACACATAGAAACCATTCCGTATTTAGAATTTCTTCTTTTCATTTCATAAATCAAACTTGCAGTAAGTTTAGAACCAGTACAACCTAAAGGATGTCCTAGTGCTATTGCACCACCATTAACGTTTACTTTATTAGAATCAATTTCTAAAGTTTTAACAACAGCTAGAGATTGAGCAGCAAAAGCTTCATTGATTTCAAAAAGATCAATATCACTGATTTTTAGACCAGCAAATTTTAAAGCTTTAGGAATAGCTTTTACAGGACCAATACCCATTTCTTCTGGAAGAACACCATGAGTAGCAAAAGAAATAAATCTTGCTAGTGGTTTTAAACCTAACTCATCTGCTTTTTCTCTTGACATAAGCATTATAGAAGAAGCACCATCACTCATTTGTGATGTATTTCCTGCTGTAACAGTTCCATTTACTTTAAAAGCCGATCTTAGTTTTGACAAACTGGCAGCAGAAGTATCAGCTCTTACACCTTCATCAACTGAAAACACAGCTGTTTTAGTTATTTTTTTACCTTTAGCATCAAAAACATCGTAAGGAACAGTTAAAGGAACAATTTCTTCTACAAAATTACCATTTTTTATAGCATTAGCTGCATTATGGTGACTTCTTGCAGCAAACTCATCTTGTTCTGCTCTTGTTACATTATATTTTTCAGCTACTATTTCAGCAGTCAAACCCATTGGAAGGTAAAACTTAGGGTAAGTTTCTATTAAAGCAGGATTTGGTGCTATTTTATTTCCCATCATAGGAACCATAGTCATACTTTCTGTACCACCTGCAATTATTACATCTGCAAAACCGCACATGATTCTTTCTGCACCCAAAGCAATTGATTGTAGACCTGAAGAACAAAATCTATTAACAGTCATAGCAGGAACATCAACAGGTAACCCTGCTAAAATTCCAATTATTCTTGCAACGTTCATTCCTTGTTCACCTTCTGGCATAGCACAACCATAAATTAGGTCGTCTATCATTTCAGGGGCAACATTAGGCACTCTTTTTAATAAATCTTTTATTGTCTCGGCAGCCATATCATCAGGTCTAAAATCTTTTAAAGATCCTTTTTTGGCTTTACCTACTGCAGTTCTATTTGCAGCAACGATTACAACTTCTTTCATATATTTCACTCCTATTTTATCTTAATTTCTTAAAGGTTTGCCTGTTTTAAGCATGTGTTGAATCCTCTCTTGAGTTTTTCTTGTTCCACATAAACTTAAAAAAGCTTCTCTTTCAAGATCAAGTAAATATTGTTCAGTTACTCTTCTAGGAGAAATTGCATCTCCGCCAGACATTACATGAGCTATTTTATTTCCTATTAAAAGGTCATGATCGCTTATATATCCAGATTCTTTCATTGTGAAAAGTATTAATTTTAAAGCAGCTAAAACTCTTTTTCCATAAACATAGATATCACTTCTTGCTTCAGGAGCTTTATATCCAGCATCAGCTAATGCTAAAACAGTTTTCTTTGCTTCTGCTATTTGCATATCTTTATTCATTACAATTACATCAGTATCTTTTAAAATACCACCTTTTTTAGCTAAAACAGCACTTTCAAAAACTTTACCCATACCAACAATTTCAAAAGCTGGTTGTAAATAAGGAACTGGATCAAGTTCATAATTAACCATTTTATCCATTGCTCTAAGAGTCATTTCTTTTGTTCCTCCACCACCAGGTAAAAGACCAACACCAACCTCAACTAAACCAATATAGGTTTCAGATGCTGCTACAGCTCTTGCTGCTGACATGGTAAATTCACAGCCACCGCCAAGTGTTAGACCAAAAGGAGCAACTACAACAGGTTTTTTAGAATATTTTACAGCCATGGTAGTATTTTGGAATGATCTGATCATCATATCAATTTCATCCCATTCTCCTTCCATTGCAGACATAAGAACCATCATTATGTTTGCACCAGCTGAAAAATTAGCACCTTGATTTCCAATTACTAAGCCTTCAAAATTTGCTTCAACTTCTTTTAATGATTTGTTGAGCATATCTATGGTATCTCCACCAATAGAGTTCATTTTTGAATGGAATTCTAAACAAGCTACACCATCACCAAGATCTATTAATGAAGCACCTGAATTTTTCTTAATTACTTTACCTTTTTCTTTTAAAGATGAAAGAATAGTAACATTTTTTGGTTGTTCAACTGGTTTATAATCTTTTGAATTAAAATCATAATAGAATAAATCACCTTCTCTTTTTTCATAAAAAGATTTTTTACCTGAAGATAACATATCTAAAACAGGTTGAGGAATTGTTCTACCTTCTGTTTTCATTTTTTCAACAGATTTTTCAAGACCTAAAGCATCCCATGTTTCAAAAGGCCCCATTTCCCATCCAAAACCCCATTTCATAGCATTATCTATATTTACAATGTCATCGCTTATTTCAGGGATTCTAGTAAGTGAATAAACTAAGGTATCAATTGTTGCTGTCCAAAAAAACTTTCCTGCTTTATCATCAGAGTAAGCAATTGAAGCTAATCTTTTTGGTAAATTTTCTATTTGTTTTGCATTTTCTAAAGAAGCAAATTTTACTTTAGGAGATTCTTTATATTCCATTGTTTTATGGTCTAAAAAATGAATATCTTTACCTGTTTTTTTATAAAAGCCTTGTTTAGTTTTTTGTCCTAACCATTTATTAGAAGCCATTACACCAACAAAATCTGGCATAACAAAAATATTTCTACATTCATCATTTTCTACTGTATCATAAATGTTTTTTCCAACATTTATCATAGTATCCAAACCAACTACATCACAAGTTCTAAATAAAGCACTTTTTGGCTTACCTGTAGCAGGTCCCATAATTTTATCAACTTCAACTATGCTTAAATCTTGCTCTAACATGAGTTTCATAGAGTTCATTATTCCATGAACACCAATTCTGTTGGCAATAAAATTTGGAGTATCTTTACAATTTACAACGCCTTTTCCTAGTTGAACAGAAACAAAATTAGACATAAAAGAAATAACTTCTTTTGAAGTTGCTTCTGTAGGAATTATTTCTAATAATTTTAAATATCTTGGAGGATTAAAAAAGTGTGTTCCTAAAAAATGAGCTTTAAAATCATCAGAAAGATGTGATGACATTTCTTTTATAGATATACCTGAGGTATTTGAACTTATAATAGATCCTTTTTTTCTTAAAGCATCAACTTTAGCTAATAATTGTCTTTTAGGTTCTAATTTTTCTACAATTACTTCTATAACCCAATCAACTTCAGATACCCAATTAAGGTTATCATCAAAATTACCAACAGTAATCATTTCAGATAGTTTTGCATCTGTAAAAGCGGCTGGTTTTATAGTTTTTGCAAAATCAAAGCCTTTATTCACAAATCTATTTCTTACTTGTGGACTTTGTAATGTCAACCCTTTTGCACTTTCTTCTTCTGTTAGCTCACTTGGTACAATATCAAGTAAATAACTTTTTATTCCTGCATTCGCCAAATGGGCTGCGATTTGAGATCCCATTACACCAGAACCCAAAACGGCAACTTTTTCAATTTTATATTTCAAAGCTCCATTGCTCCATTAACATAATAATAACTAGTTAAAAGCTATAAGTAATCAGTAATGAGGAATAAGTAATAAGTAATAAAGAGGTTCATTTACCACTTTTTACTTTTAACTTTTCACTTTTCACTTTTCACTTTCTACTTCTTACTCAATGAATATATTAGCAAAATTAGTACGACTTGGCTATATTTTTTTTAGTTACTTAAAGTTAAGAATAGACTAAGTTTTAAGTTTTAATGCACCGCTTAACGTTTTGAGTAATATTAAGTTTTTTAAAGTTAGAAATACATTGCATCATAAAAAATATATTATGGTAATTAAAAATATTATTTTAATTTATTAAGGTCATTATGAAATTAAAAAGTTTAATTGCTATTTCTATAGTATCTTTGTCTGTTTTTACATCATGTGATGATAAATACTCTCAATCTAAAATTTCTCCTACAGCTAGTTCATCTCCAACTACTGATAAAAAAGATGCTGTAGTTGATCCAAAAGCATCAGTGTCACCTAGTGCGACACCAGATCCAACAAAACCAGTTTCAACACCCCCTACAGATTGTAATGCAGCTACAACAAAAGTAATTGATATTGATACTTTGAAAAAAGGCGATGAGGTAACTCCTGAAGTTTTTGCTTCAGTTGGTTTAGAAAAACCTGCAAAAGGAACTAAATTTACATATAGTTTTTCTTCAGTTGTTGAACTTGCAAATTCCCCAATAGCAGGATTTACAATTCCTCCTGTTACAGGTGATGTTACAACAGAATTACTTGATATTAGTTGCGATCAAGTAACAGTAAAAGTTTCTTCAAATATTGCAGGAGCAGCTTATAGTGATACAAAAACTCTTTCTAAAAACGATCTTGCAAAACAACAATCAAGCCTAGCTGATTCTAATGCAAAAGGTCAAGTTCAAGCAGGTAAATATACATTTGATTCAAAAGAATCTGTTACTGTTACTGCTGGAACTTATGAGGCTTATAAACTAAATTTTGTTGCTACTGATGATAAAGTAAAAACAATTGCTTGGTTTGCTAAAAAAGTAGGTATGGTAAAACTTGAATCTACAGTAACTACAGCTAGTGCATCAGTTTCTGCAAATGCAAAAGTAACTATGATGCTAAAAGAATTTAAAAATTAAACTAACCTGTAAACATTGTAAAGACGCATTGCAATGCGTCTCTACTTAATGTTGTTATTTTTTAATGCAAACCGATTGTAATTTTTTTTTTATATGCTATTATTTTCTTATCAAATATATTATTTTTAAAAGGAGAACTGGTAAAAATGCAGAAAACAAATTTTTATATTTCTCTAATAAATTTGAAATAATAACTTAAAAATTTTCTAAAAGCTTTTGTATTAATTACTTTTTTGTTTGAATAATTTAAATTGTTTTAGAGAAATATCCTAAACAAAAGATCAAAAAATGATCTAATTTTTAATAAATAATTTTATAAAAAAGGATATTAATTTAATGGGCAATTATAATATAATCGCATCAAATAAAAACTGGATTGAAGGCGAAGCCATAGAACAATTAAAAAAAACTTCTGAATTAGAAGGAATGATAAAATGTTCAGGAATGCCAGATCTTCACCCAGGTAAAGGACACCCAATAGGAGCTTCATTTATTAGCAAAGATATTTTTTATCCTTATTTAGTAGGAAATGATATTGGATGTGGAATGAGTTTTTTTGAAACAGATTTTTTGTTAAAAAAATTCAAAGCTGATAAATGGTTAAAAAGATTAAATGATTTAGATTCTGAATCTAATCAAGATTTTTCAGAGCTAATAGAATCTAATAATATTGATAAAACAAATTTTGATAAATCTTTGGGAACAATAGGTGGAGGGAATCATTTTGCAGAATTTCAAACTATTTCAAGTATTTTAGATGAATCTATTTTTTCTAGTTTAAGTTTAGATGAAAAAAAAATCTTTTTACTAGTTCATAGTGGTTCTCGTGGCTATGGAGAAGAAATATTGAGAGAATATACAGATATTTTTTCTTCTAAAGGAATAAATATTAAAGATGAATATGCATCCAACTACTTCAAAAAACATGATAATGCAATAAAATGGGCTAAATTAAATAGATTTTTGATAGCACAAAGATTTTCAGAAAATATTAATTTAGAAATAAAACAAATTACTGATACTTGTCATAATAATGTTTCAAAGATTAATTATAACAATTGTGATTGTTTTTTACATAGAAAAGGTGCTTCGCCTTCAGATAAAATAACCATAATTCCAGGTTCGAGAGGGGCTTTTAGTTATTTGGTTAAACCTATCGGAAATCAAGAAGAAAATTGTTTTTCATTAGCTCATGGAGCAGGAAGAAAATATTCTAGAAAAGAAATGAAAGATAGGCTAGAAAAAAAGCTTTCTCAATCTGATTTAATAAAAACAGCTCTTGGTAGTTATGTAATATGTGAAGATAAAAATCTTTTATATGAAGAAGCGCCTCAAGCTTATAAAAATATAGATGTAGTAATAAATGATATGGTTGAATTTGGGCTAATAAAAGTAATTGCTATTTTAAAACCACTAATTACTTACAAAACAAGGAGAAAATAAATGAAAAATTGGATTCAAATAACAACAGGAAGAGGGCCTGAAGAATGTTGTGTTTTTATTTCTAAAGTACTTCCTGTTATTGAAAAAGAAGCAAAAAAACTTGATTGTAAAATAGAAATTTTAGATATTGAAAAAAGTGACTTAAATAATATAAAATCAGCTTTATTAAGTATAGAAGGTGAAAATATTTATCTATTTAAAAGAGAATGGGAAGGAACACTTAAATGGGTTTCAGAAAGTAGTATAAGAAAAGGTCATAAAAGAAAAAACTGGTTTATTTCAGTCAATTTTTTAGAATTACCTGAAGATACTATTTTTAATCCTAATGATATATTAATAGAAACAATGAGAAGTTCTGGAAAAGGAGGTCAAAATGTTAATAAAGTAGAATCAGCAGTTAGAATAAAGCATATTCCTACAGGTTTATTTACTATTGGTAGAGAAGAAAGATCTCAATTAATGAACAAAAAATTAGCATTATCAAGATTAAAGGAGTTGATAGAAGAAAAAAATAGTGAAAAAAAAGATGCTTTTGAAAAAAAATCTTGGACAGAACATAATAAATTAGTTAGAGGAAATGAGAAAAAGGTTTTTAAAGACAATTTTTGATTTTTTTGTATGGAATAATTTAAGAATCAGAAATTAAAAAATAATTTATCTTTTTTATCAACTGTTTTATGTTATTATTTTACAAAAAAAGCCAAAAATCAGAATGTTTTATCATTCATAAATTATAATTCACAATTCATCATTAGTAATGAGGTTTAAAATGAGTAAACAATTTTTTTCAATAAAAAATATTAGCCTTTCTATTTTTTTAGCCTGTATGTCATTTTCTTGTTCTGTGCAGAATTTGAATGTAAATCAAGAAGAATTTACAAACACTGAAAATATAACAGAAAAAAGTAAAATATCTTTTTCAACGCATACTATTTCATATTCAACTCCTTTTGGAACTGCTATTAGGAGTTTTTAAGATGAAAAAATTAAAATTGCTTAGTTTAGTTTTTTTGGCAGTAAGTTTTATTTCCTGCCAACTAACCTATGAAAATATTACTCCTAAAGTTAATAAAATAACAGGAGAAAATTCTTTTTCATCTATAAATGATGTTGCTATAGATTCAAAAAATAATATATATATAAACACTAGAGATTATTTAAATAAATATTCAATAAAAAAAATAACAGATAAAAATATATTTTCAAATGTAATAACCTTAGAAAATATTTATAGAGACAATTCATCTGAAAATATTGATGGTGATTATAAAAATGCACTATTGGGAGAAAATGGTTTTAGTAAAATTAAATATTACGAAAAAGATGACTCTATTTATTTTTATGATACAAATTATTTTTATGGAACAACAAAAAATAATTTTGGTTATAAACCTCTTATAAGAAAAATAGACAAAAATGGTTATATTTCAACTATTATAAAAACATATGATAATTCTCAGCTAGATTTTTATATTATAAAGCAAAAGTTATATTTTTCTAAAATAACATCAGTTATATCAGATGATAATAAAAATAATCGATCAAATATAGAAATTTTTGATGAAAATAATAAACTTTTCCTAAGTAAAAATGTACCTTATATTTGGGGTAATATGTATTTATTTGATAATAATAATAAATTAGATTTTTATTTTTTAGGTTACTATTCAGATGATAATTTTATTAATATAAGATATTTAGATAATCAATTAAATATACAATCAAAAAGTGAAACTAAACTACTTTTTTATATTAATGATTTGGGTGATATTTATATTATTGATACTTTTATTCATCATAATGAAGTAGATGCTAAAATACGAGTAATATTACCATTTTTAGGTAAAGTAAGAGAATCTATTTCAGAGTTTTTTGAAAAAATTAAAACAAAAGAAAAAGCAAAGCTTTATAAAATAAAAAAAAATGAATTATTAGAAACATTAAAAAATAAAGAAAATCTAACTTTAGATAATAAATATTTAATAGGAGATTTGGATATAGAAGATATATCTAATTTTACAGTTTCAAATAAGGGTAATTTTCTGATTGTTTTTAATTATAACGAAATATACAAAGTTAACATTGGAGGATAAAATGTTGAAAAAAAAAGTTCTATTTAAAGTTTCTATTTTACAATTTATGTTATATATATCTTGTGTAAATTTACCAAAAACACCAATTTATAAAACAGATACAGGATTTGATTTAAAAAAAGTATATATTGAGAATATGAAAATAAAAACAGGCAAAAAATTATAGAAAAAATAAAAAATAAAGAACAAAAAAATATGATATTAATGTTTATTTAAATTCATCTATTAATAGTAGTTTTTCTACTAAATCAAATATTAATGATAAAAATATAAGAAGAAAAATTTGGGCAACAGAAGAGGATGTAATTTGAACTATGGATTAATAAAATAACTCATAGTTCTTTTTTATGGCAGTTTTTAACAAAAAAATACCTAATGTCCATTTTTATGTGACAAAATAATTTATCTGTAAAAAGAAAAAGGTTATATAGGTTAAAACTTACTTGTGGGAATGATTTTAAATCATTCCTTACGAAAAAGAAAACATATGAGGAATTATTTTATAAAAAAAACAAGTTACTAAATCACACTTATTTTGTGAGTAGTTTTACTGATATTTTTATTTATTGTTAGTAGAATAACTGTATGAATTTAATAAAGGGCATAATAATAATGAAGACAAAAAAAGAAGTTTTTAACACAGAAAAAACTCAAAGTAATATTTATAGTTTTGATCATAATATTGATATTAAATTAAATAATAAATTAGTTAATTTTAAAGATATTTTAATAGAACATAATAAAAAAGATGATAAACAAAATATTTTTCTTGCTTGTGATAATATTTCAACTGAATTAGTTTTAGAATTATCGAAACTTTCAGATCTTTCGATACAAGATGTTTCTCATTTAAACAATAGTGAAAAAGTTTCTGTTATTTTTTCTTTAAAAGAAGATATTATAAATAAATATTTTTTAGAATACAAAACAGACCAAGAAATGATGAATACAGAAGATGATAAAGGCAATAATATACTTTTTAGTTTATCTAACTATAATTTAGATGAATTATTGGCTTATTCAGTTTAAAAAGTTTTTTAAGAAAATAATACGTTTTAAACACAATGATTATTCAGAGAAAAGTTTTGTAGGGAATGATTGTAAATCATTCCTTTTTAGAGAATTACATCTTTTTTTATAAACCTAAGTAAAACCCATTCATCAAAATATCTCTTTTTATCTAAAAAAAGTGAATTTTTTTCCATTTCTTCTATTACTAGGTTTTCTTGTTTTTTTGTAACTCCAGCACCTATAAAAAATCCTTTTTCATTTAATTTAGAACTTATTTGACTAGATAATTCTATTATAGTTTCTGCTAAAAGATTTCCTGCTATAATATCATAATTTTCGCTACAATCATTTATTTCACCCAAAAATAAATTAATATCCATATCATTTAATTCAAAATTATCTTCAGAATTTCTTATTGCTACAGGATCAATATCTATTGCAGTAATATTTTTAAAACCTAATTTAAATAATACTAAAGATAAAATACCAGAACCAACGCCAAGATCAAGAATATTTAGATTATCTTTTTTTTCAATTGTTAATGAAAGTTCTTCTATTTCTTCTAAACATAATCTAGTTGAAGGGTGTGGCGATGAACCAAAAAAACTACCAGGATCAAAATCTATTACTAATTCATCAATATTTTTTTCATATTCTTGCCAAATTGGTTTAATTACAAGATGTTTTCCAACTTTAAAGGTTTCAAAATATTGCTTAAAATCATTTTCCCAATCTTTATTTTCAAAATTTGATACAGAAACATCACATAATCCAATATCTAAACCTAAAGCTGATAATTTTTCTAAATATGATAAAACTTC
>JBBTGK010000053.1:0-7587 GCA_038060635.1 Cyanobacteriota bacterium
AAAGAAATTAGAAGTAAATATAAAAATACTCTTTTAGTTGATTCTGGAGATTTTTTACAAGGTACTCCATTAGTTGGTTTTTATGGTACTCATGAAATAAATATTGTGAATCCAATTATCATGGCTATGAATATTATGAACTATACTGCTTTAGGTATTGGAAATCATGAATATGATTATGGTTTAGAAAACTTGCAAAAAGCTAAGAAAGATGCAAAATTTCCTTTTTTATCTGCAAATACATATCATTATAAAACAAAAAAATTAGTTTTTGAACCTTATACAATAAAAGAAATTAATGGAATAAAAGTAGGAATAATAGGTTTTACAACCCCAGGGACGGCTATTTGGGATAGAAACATTGTAGAAAAAAATTATGACTTTGGTGATATTATTGAAGCAGGTAAAAAATATATTCCTGAACTAAGAAAAAAATGCGATGTACTTATTGCTATCCCTCATTCTGGCTATGAAACAGAAAAAGGTAATGAAGGTTATGATGCAAAATCAACAGGAATAGCGGAAGAAAATGTTGGTAAAAATCTAGCTGAAAATTTTCCTCAAATAGATGCTCTTTTTTTAGGTCATACTCATACAGAAATAAAAGAAAAATTTAATAATGGGGTTATTATTACTCAAGCAGATAAATTTGCCAATAAATTAGCCATAGTAACAATGGATTTGGATAAAAAAGATGGTAAATGGGTTGTAAATAAAAAACAAGCTGAACTTTTTGATGTAAAAGATACTGAATCTGATAAAGAGATTACTGAAAATATAAAAAAATATCATGATCAAATAGTTAAATATGTAAATACTGCTATTGGTAAGTCTGATGAAGAATGGAAATCTGATAAAGCTCGATTTGAAGATACTCCATTAATGGATCTTATAAATAAAGTTCAAAAGGAAACCGCTAAAACTGATTTATCAACAGCATCTTTATTTTCAGATACTTCTTTTATTCCTAAAGGAAATGTTTCTATTGCAAATATTGCAGGTTTATATATCTATGAAAATTCATTATATGCAATAAAAATAACAGGAAAACAATTAAAAAATTATTTAGAACAATCTGCTAAGTTTTTTGATAGTGTTGACGGTGGAGTGATAAAAACTAATAAAAAGATACCAGGTTTTAATTATGATATGGTTTCAGGTGTTGATTATAAAATAGATTTAACTCAACCAATTGGAAATAGAATAAAAGATTTAAAATTCAAAGGTAAAAATGTTTCTGATGGAATGCTTTTTACTATGGCTCTTAATAGCTACAGGCAAAGTGGCGGCGGTGGTTATGATATGATAAAAAACTGCGAAGTAATTTATAATAAACAAGAAAGTATAAGAGATTTATTAATAAATTATGTTCAGCAAAATAAAAATCTAATTAAAAATGATATTTTTGTAAAAAATTGGGAATTAATTCTAAAATAAATTATGAGTAATAAAATAGATTCTTGGTGGAATATAATAAGTGAAGAATGGCAAAAGATTTTTTTAAAAGCTATAAAAGTTGATAATAATCCCAAAACAGAAGATTTATTAAAAATATTAGAATTAAAAGAAATAAATTGTGCTAGAACAGAGATTACTTCTTTAGATCCTTTAAGATATTTAATAAATTTAGAAAGAGTTATTTGTTTTCAAACAAAAATACAATCATTAGAACCTTTAAGTAATTTGAAAAAACTTAGAGAAATCCGTTGTTTTGAAACAGATATAGATAGTTTAGAACCAATAAAAAATTTATCTAACTTACAAGAATTAAGATTTTATCTTACTTTTATAAATGATTTAGAACCACTTAGAAATTTTAAAAAATTAAAAACTATTCATTGTAGTGAACTTGATATTATAGATTTAGAGCCTCTATCTCAACTATATGATTTAGAAACTCTTTTTTGTGGTTCTACCAATATAATAGATTTATCTCCGCTTACTAAATTAGAAAAATTACAAAAACTCTCTTGTAATAATACAAAAATAAAAACGATTGAACCAATAATGGAATTAACTAATTTACAAATTTTAGATTGTAAAAATACAGAAATAGAAAGAGATGAAATTTCCTTTTTTAAGAAAAATCACCCCGATTGTGTTACTTTTTATGGTAATACATAAGAAAGAACGCTTTTAAAGCGTTCTCTACATAAATGATGTAATTTTCTACTCTCTATTAACTCTATCTAAATTAACGGAAATGCCATTAAAAGAAGCAACTTGTTTTATTTTTGACTCTTTTAACGTTAATTTAAGTTGATTATTTCCAACCAATTTTAAATCAAAAACAAGACCACTTGCTTTTGCAGTAATAGATTCAGCTCCTTCAGCATAATCACCATTTGCAGAATATTCTTTATCTATTTTAGTTTTTGCAGAGAAAGCTCCTTTTCCTAAATCTGTTACATTTACAACTATTTTTTGTCCAAAACCTGAAAATACCCATAATCCTACATAAGAAGAAAATGAATTTACTGGTTTAGTATTGTTTTCTACTTTTTTATAAGATTCACTTTTAGCTTCTAAAGATAAGCTTTTTTCTTGTTCTGGTTTAGGTAATTCTTGTGATTTTACTAAAATACCTGTATCAAAAACACTTTCTTTTCCTTCAGCTTCTTGAATGGTAAATTTATTTCCATCAGAAGAAAAAACGGGTTTATTTTTATCTATAAGACCATCTTTATTTAATGTTCCACCAAATAAATTACCTGTAGAAGGATCATAAGAAGCTCTTATATTATCTGCAAAACCTTTTAATAAAGGTAAAATTAGAGGATTTTTTGAATTTAAAAGATTAAATTTTAGAACTAAAGAATTTAATTTAGAAAGTTCACTATTGCTAGATAGTTTAAAATTTCCATTTCCTAAATATTCCAACCCTAACGTATTAGTATCTGCTTTTGTAGAAAAAGTAGATTTAACTATTTTTATATCAGATACATTTATTATTTTTCCTGCAACTTCTACTGATTCAATGTTTTCAGGACCTATAGGATTATCAATCCCATTTATTTTTTGTGTAAGTTGAACATTGTTTGTAACAAGAGCCTCTTCTTTTGCTTTATCTGTTGAAGAAGGGGTTGTTGAAGTATCTGAAACAACAGGGTTTTTAGTTTCACTATTATCCCTTAAAGTTATTGCTGTTGGTTGAGAACAAGAACAAATAACTAACGATGATAATAACAAGCTTGATAGGTTCTTAATTTTCATAATCTTTCCTTTTAAATTAATTACAATTAAAATTGTAGTAAATATACTGTTAATATACCATGATTCAAATCACAATAATAATTAACTCTATTCTTTAATATTACATATTTTATTATATATGTAATATGATAAAATTGTTTTAAAAGATTGAATATTATGATTTTAAGGTATTTTTATGTCATTAAAAGGTAGAGTTGCAATAATATCAGGTGCAAGTAGAGGAGTCGGAAGAGAAGTGGCTCTTACATTGGCAAAAGAAGGATGTAATATAGTAGTAGCAGCGAAATCTATTGAAGAAAATCCTAAAATACCAGGAACTATTTTTTCTGTAGCAAAAGAAGTTGAAGCTCTTGGCGTTCAAGCATTACCTATTCAATGTGATGTTAGAGATACTGAAAATATTCAAAAAGTTGTTGATGAAACAAAAAAGAAATTTGGCAGAATAGATATTTTGATAAATAATGCTGGTGCTTTATGGTGGCAACCAATGACAAATACTCCAGAAAAAAAATTCGACTTAGTTATGGATGTAAATGCAAAAGGAACTTTCTTTTTTTGCCAAGCAGTTTTACCTTCAATGATTGAAAATAACTGGGGACACATTATAAATATGTCTCCACCTGTTGATATTACTCTTATGAAAAATCATATTGCTTATTTTATTAGTAAATACGGAATGACCCTTATCAGTCATGGACTTGCAGAAGAAGTAAAAAAACATAATATTGCTGTAAACTCTTTATGGCCAGAAACAATGGTAGAAAGTTATGCTACTATGAATTGGGGTTTAGGTGATGCTTCAATGTGGAGAAAAGCTTCTATTTTAGCTGATTCTACTCTTGCTATCATAAAAAAAGATCCACCTTCTTTAACTGGTCAAGCTCTTATTGATGAAGCTTTCTTAAAATCTGAAGGTGTAACAGACTTTGATCAATATAACTGTGTTTCAGGCTCAAATCCGCCTTCTTTAAACTATTTATGGAAAATGTTTGATAAAAATTAAATGGCTAATGAAATGAATAATGATTGGAAAGAAATAACAATAAATACAACTCTTGTTGCAAGTGATCTTTTGTCTGATTTTTTGATAGGTTATGGAGCAAAAGGAGTTGTATTAGGTGAATGGGAACCTGATAAAATATCTGAATATACCAAGGTAAAAGCATATTTTCCTTTTGATTTTGTAGAAACTAAAGAGTTAGAAGAAAATATTCAAAAAGAGTTTTTACGCTATCAAGAATGTGGTTTGAATGTTGGGGCAAAAGAAATAAATTTTGCTATTGTAAAAGAAGAAGATTGGGCAAATAGTTGGAAGCAATATTTTCATGTTTTACATGTTGGTAAAAATATAGTTATAAAACCGTTATGGGAAGAATATGAAAAAAAAGCTAATGATATTGTTATAAACTTTGATCCAGGAATGGCTTTTGGTACAGGAACTCATCCATCAACTCAACTTTGTATGGAAGAAATAGAATCTTTTTTTGATAAAGATAAATTAGATTACAATGTTTTAGATCTTGGTACAGGCTCAGGAATTCTTTCTATTCAGATGGCATTAATGGGTATTAATAAAATAACTGCTGTTGATAATGATATCGTAGCAATAAAAGCCTCTAAAGAAAATTTTAGTCTAAATAACTTAGATATAAATATATTTAAAGGCAGTATTGATGATTGTAGTGAAAAATATGATTTTATTGCAGGAAATATTTTAGCTGAAATAATTGAAAATCTTGCCGAAGGAATATCAAAAAAACTTGCTGATAATGGTGTTTTTATGGGGTCTGGAATAATTAATCATAAAAAAAATGATGTTATTAAAAAATTAGAATCTTTTGGTTTAAAATTAAAAAAAGAACAATATAAAGGCGATTGGGTTATGTTAGTTTTTGAAAAATTATAATTTATAAAAGAGATCTAATGAAATTTAGAGTTTTATACTCGAAAAAGAGTTTTAGAAAATTACTGTTTACTTCTTTATATCTTTTTGTTATATTATTTTTTACAAATGTTTTTTCCATAAAACTGTCTTATTCAGAAGAAATCAATAATATAAATTTGTCTTTTGTAAATTTTACTATTTTAGATAAAAATTTAATAAATTCAACTATTATCACTGATATAAATAAAAGAACTATTGATATATTACAAAAAGAACCTAAAATTAATTTTATAAAAGAATACATTGAAAATTTGAATACTAATCAAACTGGTGAATATAAAATTATAACCTCTGATGAAGTTGTGGATATTGCGAATATAGACAATTCGGATATTGTTTTATCTGGAAGTATTACAAAATTAAATCAAGATATCATAATTAATATTCGTTTTTATGAAACTGTTAGTGGTAAAGTCGTTTTTTCTAAGCAATATTTTTCAAAAGATTATCAAATAAAAAATATTTTTGAAGAGTTAAAAATAGATTTTTCAAATTTTATAAAAAATATAAACAACTCAGGTATTAAAATATTCACTTTTGGAACAGGAAATAGTAATATAAAAATCAAAAGTTTACCAACTAAATCAAAAGTTTCAGTTAATGGAATAGAAGTGGGTGAAACACCTGTAATAATAAAAAATATAGCTGAAAGAAAACATTTAATAGAGTCATGGAGAGAAGAAGAATCTAAAATAAAAGAAATTAACATCTATCCTGAAGATGAACAAGTTTTTCAAGTTAAATCTGAAGATAAAATTTATACAGAAAATTCAGTTAATTTTTCAAAATTTAAAACAAATGATTTTGAGTTTGAAATAATTGCAAACCCTTTTAGTAATGATAAATCAAGAGCAAATGATCTTAAATATGACAATAGAAAATTTAGAATAGAAGTTTTAACCGAACCTGAAAATGTACCAGTTACTATAAATGATAAAGAAATGGGTTTTTCACCTATAATAATTGATAATCAATTAAAAAATAAGTATAAAGTTAAACTAAGTAAAAAAAGAACCTTTATTTTTAAAAAATATATTGATACGTCTAAAACTAAAAATGCTAATGTTGATTTTAATTTGTTCAGATTTGCCAAAATACTTATATCCACTACTCCATCTGGGGCAGAAATAATTGCGAATGGAGAAAAAGCTGGTATTAGCCCTAAAACATTGGAATTACCTATTGGTGAGCATAATCTTGAATTTATAAAAGATGGTTTTTTAAGTGAATTTAAAAAAATAGAATTGAATGATGATAAAATAAAAGAGCTTAATTTTACTTTTACTTCATTAAAAAATAGCGATACGACAACAGCTTTTTTTCCAACAGGTCTAGTAGAAAATACATTATCTTTTTCTAGTTATTTTTTATCTTTGGGACAATATACTGAAAAAATTGATCCTCCTATTGTTAAACCTGACGGGAAAAGTGAGGATAAAAAATATTTTGGTATTGCTTATATAACAGGCGGAGAAATAAATTATGGAATTAAAGATATTTTTTCTTGGGAGAAATATATAAATATTGGCGTTCAAGGAGGCGTTTTTTACAATAATTTTGGAGCAATGCCAGATAATTTAAATTATCTTGATAATATCGGCGGAGGTTTAAAAATACAACTAATTAAACAAAATGAAGTAATGCCTCTTTCTCTTGCAATTGGAACTTATTATGATTTTTTAAAAAAACTAAAAACACCTTTGAATTCATATATAGCAATAACAAGAGATTTAGGTAGTTTTTCAGCTCATTTAGCTTTTCAATTTACCCCATCTGAAGTATCTGCTTTAAATCTTGGTTTAAGTTATGAAAGTATTTATCGTGTAAAAATTTCGGCTAATGCTTTAATAAATTTTACTTTGTTAACAGAGAACAAAAATCAATACATTACACCTCTTTTGGGTCTATCTGTTGGATATAATTTTTTGTAGTTTAATAAAGTTTTTGGGAACACGATTTTCATGTAGGGAATGCTTTAAAAGCATTCCTTTTTAATATTTCAAATCAAACAACACTCATTATAAAAAAAGTATAAATTGTAGATAAAAAATCATAACAAAAAATACATAGTTCATACCAAAAATTATTATTTATTTCACTCATATCCAATTTAATTAATCCCTATACTTACATTATCTTTTTTAGGATCTTGTGGTTTGATACCTTTTAAGGCATTACAAGCAGTAGTGTAATTAAGTTTACATGCTTTTTCATAATCAGCTACAGATTTTTCTTTTTGATCTATTGATTCATAAGAAAAACCTCTTAAATAATAAGTTTCTGATTCAATATCAGATAATTCCAATGCTTTGGTAAAATCTTTTATGGCCGACTCATAATCTTTTAATTGAGCATAAGAACTACCTCTATTATGATAAACTTTTGCAGTAGGTTTTAAATTTATTACTTTTGTATAATCATTAACAGCA
>JBBTGK010000054.1:0-9952 GCA_038060635.1 Cyanobacteriota bacterium
AGGGATATGGGTTTTCGCATATCACCTTGACTTCTCTTTCACTTACTTTCTCAGTTTTATAGTGACCGATCCCTTCCATCATTGCACCAGTAGCAGGATTGAACATCTCTTTGCCGTTTATCCTATGATTCATATGATATGCAATATCTATTGACATAATTGCACTTTCAATATCTTTAACAAATGGTGGAAATATAGCATTTTTAGGTATAGACGAGCCAATATTAAATAAAACTGAGTTACCAATATCTTTGGAAATTTTTTCAAATGCAACTAACCATGCATCTTGAGAATACCAAGCATTTGGATCTAGTTCTAATTGCCCATCTTTTTCTATTCCTATTCCAACAGATAGCAAATATTTTTTTGAAAATGATTTAAAATGACCTAATCCATCAACTATTGCAAAAACAGTTTGCCCTATAACTTCAATATTTGTATCAAATGACTTAAATTGCATAAAAAAACTCCATTTAAAAATAAATTATAATAATAACGAGAATAGATATATTTAACTTTATATCATAAAAAAATCCTCATTACAAATCTATTTTATGTAAATAAATCTCAAATTAATTTGCCAATGTTTGTATTAAAATTAGAGTAAATCTTAAAGTTATTATTATTAAAAATATTATTTTATCTACTTTACTCTGTAGAAAAATTCATGAACTATATGATATTATTTAATTTGAAACATCGATTATTTTTAAATAAAATTAGTTAGTTTGGAAAAAAGTATAAATTTTAAGTCATCAATAAATAATTATTGGTTAGGATATGTATTAATAGTTTTTACTACAATTTTTATTAATCTTGTTTTTGTAAAAACAATCAAAAATTTCTCATTTGAATTTTATTTTCTTATGATGATTCCAATGTGGTTTGGATGTTTAAGTATAAATAATTATGAGAGTGAGAAAATAAAAAAAAATTTTAGAGAATATTTAACTAAAGAATATCCTATAAAATTAAAAGAATTTGATGATAAACCAGTAGAATTGCTAAATTCTGATACCGAAGATATTTTAGACTTGTTTAAAGACACTGAATTAATAAAAGATTTAACTATTCAGATATTTAGTAAAGAAGCAAAAAAAATAACTTTTTTTATGTATTTTGTTTTTGTATCAATGCCTATTGTATTATTTTCAGTAGTATTTATTTTTTTAAAATGGTAATAATATATGCTTGAAAATGAAGAAGATGAAGCCTTCTTTTCTTTATTAACAAATATATCCTTAACAAGTGAGTCAACTTTAGAAAGACTTGGTAGTTTTTTGAAAGTTTTTGTAAAAAAATATTTTGAAAATCAAGATTTTACTCCACCAGAAAATTCTTTAGAAATTGTTACTAATAGTATTTTAAAATCTGAAGCAATATTATATACAATTTATGAATTAGAAGAAAAAGCCACTACTGAAGAAGAAAAATTAGAACTTTTGTATTATAAAGATATTGTATTGAAAACTCTTGTGGTTGTAACAAATTTAGATTTTTTTGTTTCAGAATTGAAAGAACATGAATTATATAAAGATGCTTATATTTTAAGAGAAAAAGTAAAATCAGAATTTAGAATTGAAGCTTCAAAAATAAAACAAAACCCTGATACATTTAGTTATACAGAAATAAAAACTAATATTTTTAGAGATGTAAAGCCAATACAGCATAGAAAAGAATCTAAAGAAATAAAAAAAGATGGATTAGAAAATAAAAAAACTCTTTTAAATCTTAATTTACCTGATATAAAAGAAGAAGATCTTATTGTATCTGTTAAAGATAAAAATTTTAGTATGATGGATAGATTAAAAAAAGCTATAAATACTGCTAAAGATAAAAATGATATAAAAGAAGAAGATAAAAAAGAAACTAAAAAAACAAGAACTTCAATGGGGTGGCAAATTGATCCATCTCTTTTTGAAGAAGGTATTTACTCTGATAAATAATTATCGGGAGAATTAAATTTTTATAGATAAAATATAATAACCTGTAAACATTGTAGGGGCTGTCTAAAAAGGAACGTTTTTAAAACGTTCCCTACGTAAACATTGGGTTATGACCCTGTAATTTTCTCAAAAAATACACTTTTTAGACAGCCCCTACCAAATATCGTAATTACCTAAATTCTGTAACCAATAAATTTTTAAAATTATCTATAAAATTATTTACAATTTCTTCTTTTCCAGCCAAAGCTCCAGATTGGATTCTGGTATCATCTAAATTAAAACGATTATTTTTACCATCAAATCTAAAATATTTTTGCTGTGTTAATTCTATCATTGCTACTCCAGCACAAATATCCCATTCTGATTTAGGAAAAACAGAAAAATACATATCATTCATTCCAGCAGATATTCTCAATAGTTTGTAAGCAACACTACCAATTGGTTTAAGGTTTATTTCAAAGTTAAAATTGTCTAATCTTTTTGAATTAAATTCTGTTCGACTTACTATTATTGAGTTTTTAGAATGTTCTTCGTTTTCATCAAAACCCCAAAAAACATTTTCTTCCCAAATGCTACAAATACCACCTTCTTTTGTAATAGGGTTCATTATTGCACCTAAAATAGATTTATTATCTTTTACCAAACCAATTGATATTGCCATTTCTGGTATTTTATTAGTAAATTCTTTTGTTCCATCTAAAGGATCAACAACCCAAACATATTCACAATCTAACCTTTTTTTATCATCTGTATCTTCTTCAGATAACCATCCAGAATTTGGTAATAGAGCCAATAATTTCTCTCTTAAAAAATTGTTTGTTTCTTTATCTGCAATAGTAACGGGAGTATCATCAGTCTTATAAGATACTTCTACATTTGATTTGAAGTATTTCTCAATTATTTTAGAGCCTTCAAATAAAATTTCTTTTAAATCATTATTTTTTATCATTTATTTTTATTCTTCAAGATAAGTTCTTTTTGGATAAGGGCAAGAATTATTTTTAAAATGATTAACAAATTCATCTCTAAATTTATTCAAATAACTTCTTACTGGCATTGCTGCAGCAGCAGAAAAAACACATATTGTTTTTCCTTCCATATTATTGGCTAAATCTAATAAAACTTTTAAATCTTTTTCAGCTGCTTTTCCATGCTCAACTTGATGTACTGTTTTATACATCCAATTTACCCCTTCTCTACAAGGAGAACATTGTCCACAAGATTCATGAGAATAGAAATGCTCTAAATTTAATAAAGCATCAACAATACAAGTATCTTCATCCATAACAATCATTGCACCAGAACCTAACATAGAACCATGGGCTGCAATTGATTCATAATCAAGATTTAATGTTTCACAATCTTTTGCATTAAGAATAGGTGTCGATGAACCACCAGGAATAAGAGCTTTAAGTTTCTTTCCATTTCTTACACCACCAGCTTTTTCTTCTAAAAATTTCATAAAAGGGTATCCTAAAGGAACTTCATAAACACCTGGTTTATTTACATGTCCACTTATAGAAAAAAGAAAAGTCCCTGCACTTTTTTCAGTTCCAAATTTTGCATATTCTGCAAAACCATTTTGCATTATCCAAGTTACAGAAGATATTGTAGCAACATTATTTACAATAGTTGGACATCTAAAAACACCTTCAACAGCAGGAAAAGGAGGTTTTATTCTAGGTTGTCCTTTTTTACCTTCTAATGATTCAATTAAAGCTGTTTCTTCTCCGCAAATATATGCCCCTGCACCACGATGTAAAACAATATCAATATCAAAACCTGTTCCAAAAATATTTTTACCTAAATAACCGTTATCATAAGCTTCTTGAATTGCTTTTTTTAATACGTTATGAGGATAATAATATTCACCTCTAATATAAATAAAAGCAGTGTTTGATTTTATGGCAAAACAAGAAATAATTATGCCTTCAAGTAAGCAATGTGGATCATTTTCCATTAGGTATCTATCTTTGAATGTGCCTGGCTCACTTTCATCTGCATTAACACAAAGATATCTAGGTTTTGGATTATCTTTAGGTAAAAAACTCCATTTCATTCCTGTAGGAAAACCAGCTCCTCCTCTACCTCTTAAACCAGATTTTTTAACCTCATCGATTATTTGATCTGGTTGCATGGTTGTTAATACTCTTTTAGCCGTTTCGTATCCACCATCTTCAAGATAAAACTTAATGGTATTTGAACCTTCTTTTCCAAAATTCTTTGTTAGTAGTGCTTCCATAATTAAAATAAATACCTATTTTAATGACATTTTTATATTTTTTATTTGTATAAAATTTAATTTAATACTTCAATCAAATGTACAATATAACATAATTTTTTTTTTATTTTCTATTACATTTTCAGATGTAAACAAAATATTATAATTATTTAAAATTAAGAATATTTTTTTGTTATGATTAATCACTAAAAAAATTTGAATAAAAAAAAGACGTTTTATAAAACGCCTCTATGAAAATATTATGTTTGAGTATAAATCTATTTTTTAAGCTTTTACAAATTGTTCTTCTTCGGTTGAGCCTGCCAATGCTTTAGTAGAAACTAATCCACCTGAAACAATTGTTTGTATTTGATCAAAATAACCAGCACCAACAAAGCTTTGATGTTTAACTGCTGAAAAACCAGAAGTTCTTTCTAATTCAAACTCTTTTTCTTGAAGTTTAGAATAAGCAGTCATTCCTTTATATTTATATTCACTTGCAAGTTCAAACATACTAGTATTAAGAGCATGAAAACCAGCTAAGGTAACAAATTGGAATTTATAACCCATTTCACCAAGTCTTTCTTGAAACTCTGCAATAGTTGTATCATCAAGGTTTTTTCTCCAATTAAAAGAAGGAGAACAATTATATGCAAGTAATTTATTTGGATATTTAGCATGAATTCCTTTAGCAAATTCTTCAGCTTCTTTAAGATCTGGTTTTGAAGTTTCCATCCAAATAACATCGGCATATTCAGCATAAGCTAAACCTCTTGCAATACAGTATTCTATTCCACCTTTTATTCTATAAAAACCTTCTTGAGTTCTTTCGCCTGTAATAAAATTTTTATCTAAAGGATCAATATCATTTGTTAATAACTTTGCACCTTCTGCATCTGTTCTAGCAATTACAAGTGTAGGAACATTCATTACATCTGACGCTAATCTTGCTGCGATTAATTTATTAATAAATTCTTGAGTAGGAACCAATACTTTTCCACCCATGTGTCCACACTTTTTTTCTGATGAAAGTTGATCTTCAAAATGAACACCAGATGCACCAGCTTCTATCATTCCTTTCATAAGTTCAAAGGCATTAAGATTTCCACCAAAACCAGCTTCAGCATCTGCAACAATTGGTGCAAACCAATGAACATCATCTTTTCCATTCATAGTTTGAATTTGATCTGCTCTACAAAGAGAATTATTTATTCTTTTTACAACTGTAGGAACGCTATCAACAGGGTATAAACTTTGGTCTGGGTACATTTGACCTGAAGTATTAGCATCTCCTGCTACTTGCCAACCACTAAGATAAATAGCTTTTAAACCTGCTTGTACTTGTTGTACAGCTTGATTTCCCGTTAAAGCACCTAATGCTCTTACATAAGGCTCATTATGTAAAAGATTCCATAATCTTTCAGAACCTATTTTAGCAAGTGTATGCTCTATTTGAACAGAACCTTTTATTTTTACTACATCTTCTGCACTATATCCTCTTTTTATTCCATTCCAACGAGGATTGTTTTTCCATTCTTTTTCTAAAAGTTGTGCTTTTTCTTTAAGAGTTGTCATTTTTTTGTTATCCTTTTATATACTAAATATTTTTATAAGCGGGAATAGTTAAAAACTCAATAAATGAATCGTTTATAACTATATTATTAAGTAGTTCAGAGGCTTCTAGGTATTTACCATTAACAAAAAGATCTTCACCAAATTCAATTTTAATTTTTTCTACTTCTTCATCAAAAAGTTTTTTATAAAGATCTAAATTAAATAAGCTTCCATCTTCAAGTATTGTTTTACCTGAATGTAACCATTGCCATAATTGACTTCTTGAAATTTCAGCGGTAGCAGCATCTTCCATAAGGTTAAAAATAGCTACGGCTCCTGTACCTGTTAACCAAGCTCCAATGTATCTTATAGCTACAGTTATATTATTTCTAATTCCATTTTCAGTAATTTTTCCACCTGCTATATTTAAAGTGATTAAATCTTTCGCAGTAATATTTACATCTTCTCTAAGCTTATCTTTTTGATTAGGTTTAGTTCCAAGATGTTTATCAAAAATTTCTTTTGCAACACTAACCAAATCTGGATGAGCAACCCAAGTTCCATCAAATCCATCATTAGCTTCCCTTTCTTTATCTTCTCTTACTTTTTTTAATGCTGATTCTGTTACAGCTAAATCTTTTCTATTTGGAATAAAAGCAGACATACCACCCATAGCATGTACTTTTCTTTGATGACAGGTTTTTACCAAGTGTTCGCTATAAGCTCTCATAAAAGGTGCTGTCATTGTTATTTGAGATCTATCAGGAAGTAAAAAATCTTCTCTATTTCTAAATTTTTTAATAATACTAAAAATATAATCCCATCTACCTGCATTAAGCCCAGCCATGTGTTCTTTTAGCTCATAAATAATTTCTTCTGTTTCAAAAGCAGCAAGGATTGTTTCAATTAAAACAGTAACTTTTATAGTTCCTCTTTTTACATTTAATTTGTCTTGGGCATAATTAAAAATATCATTCCATAATCTAGCTTCCTTATGACCTTCTATTTTTGGTAAGTATAAAAAAGGAGCTGAGTTTTTTTCTAAAAGGGCTTTTATATTATGAAAAAAATATAACCCAAAATCAAATATAGAAGCTGAAAACTCATTACCATCAACTAAAAGATTTTTTTCATTTAAATGCCATCCTCTTGCTCTTACAAAAAGAGTAGCTATTTTTTCATTTAATTTATATTCTTTTCCATCAGGATTTTTAAAAGATATTGTTTTATTAATAGTATCGATAAGATTTATTTGACCATTTATACAATTTTCCCAAGTTGGTGAATTTGAATCTTCAAAATCTGCCATAAAAACACTAGCACCAGAATTTAGTGCATTAATCATCATTTTTCTTTCAACAGGGCCAGTTATTTCAACTCTTCTATCTTGTAATTCATCTGGAATTTCTGAAGCAAACCAATTTTTATCTTTTCTAATATTTTCTGTTTCAGCTAAAAAATCAGGTAAAATTCCATTATCAAAATCTTTTTGTCTTTCTACTCTTTTTTGTAAAAGTTCAAGTCTTTTAGAATTAAATTTTCTTTGTAAGTCAACGATAAAAGTTAAAGAATCAGTAGTTAAGATTTTTGAAACATTTTCAGTTACTTCACCTATTAAGGTTACACCTTCAGGCAATTTAAATTCAGAATTTGTAATCATTTTGACCTCATTGTCATTATACAAAAATTGTGAATAAACTCACTTTAGCGAAAATTCGCTATAAATAATGGTACAATATTCTAATAAAATTTTCTAGCTAAATAAAAATACTTGAAATAATTCTTAAAGATTAATATTTTTGTTTCTAATTTTTTGTCCTAATAGATATAATATGTCTAATGCTTGTATGAGGTTTTTAAATTGGCTAACGGTATTATTAGTTTTAACAAAGATAGTTTGAAACTTTTATTTGGTTTGAAACTAAAAAAAATTAGAGAAGGTCAAAAACTCTCTTTAAAAGATTTTTCAGAAAAACTACAATTATCACCCTCGTATATTAATGAAATAGAAAAAGGTAAAAAATATCCTAAATTAGATAAAATAGTTGAAATAGCATCTACATTAGGTGTAGATTTTAATTCTTTGGTATCAAATTCTTTAGATAAAGAATTTAATTTTATTTCAGAAATGATGAATTCTCCTCTAATAAAAAACTTTCCTTTTGAATTATTTGGATTAACATTAAGAGATATTTTTGAATTAGTTACCAATGATATGGGTAAGGCAGGAGCTTTTGTTCAAACTATTTTAAATATCGCAAGAGATTATGATATGAAAACAGAGCATTTTTACTTATCTGCTCTTAGATCTTATCAAGAAATGTATAATAACTACTTTGAAGATTTGGAAAATAAAACACTTGATTTTATAAAAAAATTCAATTTACAATCAAATGAAGTTATTGATATGAATATTGCAAAAAATGTGTTGATAAAAGAATATAATTATAAAATAATTGAAACTGATTTTTCAGAAAATTCAGATTTAAAAGAATTTAGAAGTATTCTTTCTAAAGGTAATCCAAACAAATTATATATAAATTCTGGATTATTAGAACCTCAAAAAAACTTTGTCTTAGCAAGAGAATTAGGTTATTGTTATCTTAATTTAAAAGAAAGAGCATTAACTTCATCTTGGTTAAAAGTAGAATCTTTTGAACAAGTTTTAAACGATTTTAAAGCGTCTTACTTTGCAGGAGCTTTGTTGTTAAATAAAGAAAAACTTAGTAAGGATATAAAAAAGTTTTTTAAAAATAAAAAATGGGATGGAGACGAGTTTTTATCATTAATTTCAAAGCATAAAACAACACCTGAAACATTTCTATATAGGCTTAGTGAGTTAATACCTCAAGTATTGGGAATAAAACAAATCCATTATTTAAGATTTTCAAATAATCCAAATACCGATAGATATAATCTTACTAAAGAATTAAATATGTCTAAAATTCTTATTCCTCAAGGTATTGCACTAAGTGAACATTATTGCATAAGATGGCTTTCTGTAAAGTTGCTAAAAAAATTAGCTGAAGATCAAAAAAATAATATTGAAAACTCATGCATAATTGCCACTCAACGTTCTAAAATGAAAGAGAGTGATTCAGAGTTTTTTTGTATAACGGTTGCGTTTAAATCAAGTACTTCTGATAATAATGTAAGTATTACATTAGGTTTTAGTTTAAATGAAGAGTTAAAAAAAGAAATAAAATTTTGGAATGATTCAAATATAGAAGATGATTTTATTAATAATACTTGTGAAAGATGTAGTGAAACTAATTGTTCTCTAAGAGTTTCTCCACCTGTAATAAAAGAAAAAGAAATGATGTTTGATAAAACAAATGATGCCTTAAATAAATTTTTGCTTGATTTAAAAAACTAATAACTTTGTAATATAAATGGCTAAATATTTTTTATGAAATACAACCCAGAAAAACATCATAGAAAATCAACAAGGTTAAAAAATTATGATTATTCTTCAAATGGGGCTTATTTTGTTACAATTTGCGTAAAAAATAGAGAATGTATTTTTGGTGAAATAAAAGATGGTGAAATAATTTTATCTAAAATTGGCGAAATAGTTAAAAATAATTGGTTAGAGATAAAAAATAATTTTGAAAATATTGATATTGATGAATTTGTAATCATGCCAAACCATTTACATGTAATAATTTTAATTAATTCTGAAATGCCGATTTTAAATTCAAATATGGTTTTGGGTATAAATAAGGGTTTGATGAATCAAACCCCTGCATTAGATTCAAACATTGATTTGGCGAATAACACATCTGAATTAGATTTAAATATTGATTTTGTAAATAAAATAGAAAAATTAGAGCAAAATGATCCATATCGCAGGGGTTTGATTCATCAAACCCTTAATACAAACAATACAAAAAAAATATCATATAATAAAATTTCAAATGAATCTAATTTAATGTTGAATCCTAAAATAACATTAGGTAAAATAATAAGATATTACAAGGCAAAAACAACGCAAATGATAAAAAAAAATAATATTGAATATTTTCAATGGCAAAAAAATTATCATGAATGGGTAATAAAAAATGAAAAGCATTTACAGGGTTTTAGAGATTATATTTATCAAAATCCTTTAAAATGGGAAATTGATTCAGAAAATCCTAATAAAAAATAATGAAAAATTATTTGTTAATAACAAATAAGGGTTTGATGAATCAAACCCCTTGTATGATTAAGTCATAAAGTAATAAAATAA
>JBBTGK010000055.1:0-19209 GCA_038060635.1 Cyanobacteriota bacterium
AAATTAAATCAAAAGCTAATAAAGAAGTAAAAAAAGAAAAAGTTAATGGCTAAGATGTTTTAAATATAAAAAGAAGTTTTGATAAAAATGCCTACTATGGTTTCTCTACAGAATTAGATCTAAATTTTAGAGGAAAGCTTTCAGATGAAATAGTCATAAAAGTAAGAAGTAGTGAAAAAACTTATTTAAGAGGAATGGCTTTTGATTTATACGATGGAAAAAATTGGAAAATGACCAAGCCCTATGAATTGAGAAAAATTTTCGGTGATAGACCTCCTATTTATACCAGAATGAGTTTAGAAGTAAAAAAAGATCTTAGCCCTAAAAGAGAATTAGTTCAAACTTTTTATATAGAAAAAGAACAAAGTAATTTGGTTTTTTCATCTCCTTATGCAGAAGAAGTTTATTTTCCTTCAACCTATTTAATGGCAGATACTTATGGTGGTCTTAGAAGTCCTGTTGAACTAGTTGAAGGTTTAACTTATACAGTTGTTTCTAATGTTCCTGAATTTAATAAAAAAGATTTACAAAGTTTAGCAGAACCATTATATATTTCAGATCAAGATTATAAAAAAATTTTAAGTGATGATGATTTTTCAAAAGCATTAAATAAAATATATAAATTAGATACGCATACAAATAGCTTTTCAGAAAAATTAAAAAAAAATATGTCAAATATAAATATTTTTACAGAAAATTATTTTCAATTACCTAATAATATTTCAAAAGGAATTATTCAATTAGCGGAAGAAATTACAAAAAAATCTACTAATCAATTTGATAAAGCTATGGATATTCAAAATTTTTTACAAAATAATTTTAAATATAATCTTGAAATACCAGAATTTCCTGAAGATGCAGAAACCGTAAATTATTTTTTATTTAAGCAAAAAGAAGGGTATTGTGAGCATTTTGCAACTTCAATGGTTGTAATGCTAAGATCTATCGGTATTCCTACACGACTTGTAACAGGATTTTCACCTGGAACGTATAATCAAATAACGGCATATCATGAAATAAAAAGCTCTGATGCTCATGCTTGGGTAGAAGTTTATTTTCCTAAAAGAGGTTGGGTAACATTTGATCCTACTCCTGGTTATGTTGTAAATTTATCTCAGAAAAAAAATGAAGGTAATGTTTTAGCACTTTATTATCTTTCCAAAATATATGATTTCCTAAAACAATATATCCCCGAATCTATTATTAATTTTGCAAAAATCTCACTAGAAAATACAATTAATGCTTTTATATTAATTTTTTCTTATATATCAAAATTTATTTTTGCTTTAGATATTAAATCAATGTTTATTATTATTATTATTTCTAGTTTTATTCTCCTTTTAGGAATATTTATAAATTTTAAAATAAAAACTAAGAAACAATTAGATGAAAAACAAAATAAACTAAAAAATTTATTTGAATCAAAACTAAGATTAGAAATAGTAAATATTCAAGAAAATTTTATTAATGATTTAGAAAAAATTGGATATAAATATGAAAATTATTATACGTTTAATGAGTATTTACAAACTATTTTATTAAAGAATACTCAACTTGAATCTAATTTTAATGATTTTATTTCTAAAACATATTTTTTACGTTATGGTGAATCAAATTTAAGCGAAAAAGATTTAGAAAATTATAAAAAAGAATCTAAGTTACTATTAGAAAAAATTATTGAATTAAGCACGTCTTTAAAATAAGAAAATATTTATTTAAACAGCTTTAAAAAAAGAATCAAAAAATATGTTATTATTCATTTAAATTTTTATTCTATTTTATTTTGTGTGAAAAATGCACTTAAAATTAAAAAACATAGGTGTTCTAAAAAATGCTGATATAGATCTTTCCAAAGATTTAATTGTTTTGTGTGGACATAATAATACAGGTAAAACTTATGCTACATATAGCGTATATGGTTTTTTTAGGATATTAAATGATATAGAATTAAAATTAGATTATTCTGATAATGAAATTAGTGAAATATTTTCTAAATTTACTATTAATATAGATTTATATGAATATTTTTTAAAAATAGAAGATAAAGTAATAAATGAAATTTCATCTACTATAAACCATTTAATTAAAGATATTTTTGCATCTAAAGAAGAATTTTTTTCTAAAAGTGAAATAAAATTAGAATTTAACAGAGATATTCTTGAAAAAAAAATATTTGAAAGTGTTATAGAACAAAAAATAATTATAAATAAAAGACAAAAAGAAGTATTATATTTTTATAAATCAGAAAAAAGTAGAGTAATGACTGCTTATTATACTGTTTATGAAGATAGTTTAGAAACTAAAAGATTTTTAATAAAAAAAATTGAAGAAAATATTTTAAAAATTATAATTAATTTATTTTTTAATTCAATTTATATTGCACCTGCTGAAAGGCTTGCCATAAATCTTTTTAATAAAGAAATTTCAATAAGAAGAAACTCATTATTTTCAAATCCACTTTTTTCAAATTTTGAAGAGAAAAAAAATATAATAAATGAAAATAAAAGATACTCTATACCAATAGTAGATTCGCTTTATGTTGCAGAAGATTTAGAAAACCTTCAAAAAAATAAAAGTGATTTTTCCTATATAGCAGATATGATAGAGGTTGAAATATTAAAAGGTAAAATAGATATTTCTTCTCATGGAGAAATGCAATTTAATCCAAATGAATCAAAAAAAAGCCATTTAGGTATTCATTTAACAGGTTCAGTTGTAAAATCATTATCTAGTATAGTTTTTTATTTTAGGCATCTTGCAAAAAAAAATGATTTTATTATTATTGATGAACCCGAACTAAATTTACATCCAGATAATCAAAGAATAATAGCAAAAATAATAGCAAAAATAGTTAATAATGGCTTTAAAGTAATGATAAGTACACACAGTGATTATATTATAAGAGAATTAAATAATTTAATAATGCTGAAATCTGGTAAAGAAAAATCTACAAAGCTACTTGAAAAATATAATTATAAAAATGAAGAGTTACTTGATTATAATAATGTAGGTGTTTATTTCTTTGATAAAAATAAAGCTAATAAAATTAAAGTAGATAAAACTGGTTTTGAAATAAACTCTATAGATAAAGAGATAATATCTTTGAATGAATCATCTGAAGATATATATTTTAGTTTGTTTTAGTTTTTTATGACAATAATTAAAACAATAAAAGAAATAGTTATACAAAAATATTTAGAAAATATTACTTTGAAAAAATCAGAGAGAAGTAATGAAATTAAATTTGAGTTAAATGAAGAAGATAAATTAGCTAAATGTACTAAAGCTAAGTTTAAATATTTAGAAGAAGAAAATTCAGAGATTATTGTATATAAATTTGATAAAAATGAAAAAATAACTAAGATACATGATAAACTTCCTTTTTTTAATGATCTTAGTAAGTTAAGAAGTATGTGTGATTTTATAATTTTATATAGTAAAAATGATAAAGATATATTATATGTATTTTTATGCAATTTAAAATCAGATAATAAAGGCAATAGTAATGATCAGTTAAATTCTGGAGAAATATTTTCAGATTTTATTATAAATACAGCAAAAAGATACTCAAACGATGATAATATAAAAAATATAAAAATCAAATATCAAAAAATTGTTTTTTCTTCAAAGTTGTTATCTAAAGGAACAACAAAATTTGATAAAACATCAAAAAAAGGTAAAAGAAACTATGTTTCTAAAGAAAATGAATCTCAAATATGTGATTTAGATATTATATGTAATGAAATAAAAGGTAAATAATTTGGACATAAATTCGGCAAAAAAAAACTTTGAACTACTTATTGATAACATAGAAAAAGTTTTTACAGGAAAAAATGAAATTGTAAGGCTTGTTGTTTCTGCTCTTATATCTGGAGGACATGTATTACTTGAAGATGTCCCTGGTGTTGGAAAAACTTTACTTGCAAAAAGCCTTGCTAAATCTATTCTTGGTAATTTTAAAAGAGTTCAATTCACATCTGACCTTTTACCTACAGATATTACAGGTGTATCTATTTTTAATCAAAAAAAAGCAGAATTTGAATATATAGAAGGGCCTTTATTTACAAATATTCTATTAGCAGATGAAGTAAATAGAGGTACTCCTAGAACTCAATCAAGTTTATTAGAATCTATGGAAGAAAAACAAGTTTCTGTTGATGGGGTTACAAGAAAATTACCAGATCCATTTTTTGTAATAGCTACTCAAAACCCAATAGAATCTCAAGGAACTTTCCCTTTACCAGATTCGCAATTAGATAGATTTGTAATTTCACTTTCTATAGGATACCCTTCTTTTGAGTCTGAAATTACAATGCTAAAGTTACATAACAAAAAACAAGATCTTTCTGATATTTTAGAACATGTTTTAGAAATAAAAGATTTGGTAGAAATGCAAAATTTTATTCAAGAGATAAAAATAAGTAATGAAATATACGAATATATTATAAAAATAATTACTGCTACTAGAAATAATAATGAGATTTTACTTGGTGGTAGTCCTCGTTCTTCTATAGCCTTGCTTTCTCTTTCAAAATCTTATGCAATGTTAAATGGAAGAGATTATGTTATTCCTGATGATATAAAATATCTTGCTCCTTACGTTTTAGTTCATAGAATTATGCCCTATAGAAATCAATCCCGAGAACAACTTTTTGAAATAATAAAAACTATAATATCAAAAGTTTCTGTTTCATAAAATGAATTTAGAAATATCAGGAAATGGAAAAATATTACAAGAAGAATTAAAATTAGATAATAATTGTTCTTTTTCTTCTGTTTGTAATTTTGAAGAACTTAATAGAGGTGATTTAATAAAAATAAAACTTAAATTATCTGGAGATTCTTTAGAATCACCTCATACAATTCCTTTTGAAAATTATATATTAAAATCTGACGATAATAATTCAAAATTAGATATAACTTTTTTAAATATGTACCTAAAATCTATAAAAGAAGTTTATTACTATTCTTATGAAATGATTTTTAGAGCAGAAAGTATTATTTGGGGAAATAATGAAAAAATAACTAGATTAGAGTTTTCTATTCCTAATTTAATAATTGGTTATGATGATATGAAAATATCCGATAAAATAATAAATTATACAAATTTTGAATTAAAATTTAGAAATAAAAATTATAAAATTCAATTAGAAGGTAATAGTGATTTTAATGATTCTTTTACTAATATTTCCGCTCAAACAAATTTTACGTCTAAAATAAAAATAGAGTCTGATTCAGAGCTTAATTATGATGATTGTATAGATTTAGCAAATAATTTAAATAACCTTATAAGTATTGCTTATGGTTCGGTTAGACCTCATTTAATGATAGAAGGTTTTTTAGATGATATTTTAGTATATAAAAAATTAGAACAAAAAAGATATTCAGACTCTTCAGAAGCAAATAATTTAATAAATATAAAATATTCTTCTATTCTTTCAGATTTTATTATTAAATACTTTGATAGTTTTTCAAAATTAGAAGAAAATACTAAATTAGCATTAATAAAACTAATTTATGATTTTTCAAATATGTCTAAAATAATAAATAAAGAATCTTTTACTCTTTTTGTTTATATGATAGAAGATTTTTACACTCATTTTTATAAACAAAAACAAACATTTATTATTTCTTTTAAAACTATCCTTGAAAAATATAATGTAGAATATGATTATAAAAAAATAGAATATTTAGAACTTAATATGAATAAACCTTATTTATATCAAGATTATGCAATTTTATATGAAAATATTTCCTATTTTAAAAAATTTATTATTAGCTTTTTGAACTCAATTTAAGTATGAAATTAGAAGAATTTTTAAATAATATAAAATTTAAGTTTATTACAAAAAATATAAAAACTTCAGAGAATAAAGATCGTCTTTCTTCAAAAGAAGAAATTGCAAATACATTATTACCTGAAAATAATGAAAATATAGACTCAATTAAAAATCTTTTAGATATTCCAAGAATGTCAACTTTAGCAAATGGAGCAATAATAAATAAAATAGTTTCTGAACTTAAAGAAAATGAATTATTTGTTAATATTGGTGTTTGGAATGGATTTACCTTTTTTTCTGGTTTAATTGGAAATAGTGATAAAAAATGTGTGGGTGTTGATAATTTCTCTGAGTTTTTTCCTGAAATAGCAAAAGCTAATTTTTATCAAAATTATAACTTTTTTAAAAACTCATTAACTAAATCTGAAAATATCGAATTTTATGAATTAGATTATGAAGAATATTTTAATAAAATACATAAAGGCATTATAGGTTTTTACATATATGATGGAGAACATAGCTATAAAAACCAATTAAAAGGTCTTGAATTAGCAGAGCCTTTTTTTTCAGAAAATTGTATAATTTTAATTGATGATACAAATATTCCAGAAGTAAAACAATCTGTTTTGGATTTTATTAAGCTAAGTAAAAATAAATATGAAATAATTTTTGATGTTAATACAGCTAATAACTGTCATCCAACTTTTTGGAATGGTTTAATTATTCTTAAAAAACTTTAAAAATTTTGATAATACAAAAAAAAATATGTTAATATCAAATAAGTAGGAATTATTTATATGATTGAGATTTATTAATGGAATATGCTTTAGAAAAAGCAATTGATTTTAGAAAAAAGCTTTTTAATTTTTTAAAAGAAAAAGAAACAAAAAAAGAATTTATAAAGGAATTGGAAAAATATAATTTATCAGAGACTAATTCTCGATTTGAAGAATGGTTTATTTTTGAAAAGAGTTTTTCAGAAGGTCAAAATTTATTAGATGTTTTTTTATTACAAGAATTAAATAATCAAGATAAAGAATTGATCATTTCATGGAAAAACTATGTTTTTGGTATCTTTAAAGTAAAAAAAGAAGAAAAAGAGAATTATGTATTATTAGACATGCTAAATAATGAAAAATATCATGTAGAAATTAAAAGTTATGATAAAAAACTAAAAGTTGGTGAATATATAATTGCAAGAATTTTACCTTTTTTTGAAAGTTATATTTTTGCTAATTCACCTTATTTTTTAAAAACAGATTCAAATGATGAAATATACAAACTCGTAGCTCTTTTTGAATTAGAATTTCCTTATTCCGCTTTTATAGATAATAAACAAAAAATGGAAAC
This sequence comes from Cyanobacteriota bacterium, assembly GCA_038060635.1. Lineage (GTDB taxonomy): Bacteria > Cyanobacteriota > Sericytochromatia > UBA7694 > JACMQJ01 > JBBTGK01. The sequence continues at coordinate 7,131 of JBBTGK010000055.1, forward strand.
ATCTTATAAAATACAATTTATGGAACATGATGATTTTATTGAGTTTTTTGGTTCTGACGAAATAATTGTTGAAGGTAAAGAAATAAATAATAAATTACAAGAGTTTTATCATTATCGATATTTTCAAAAAAAGGATAAAGAGCAAGGAAAAACTATTGCAAAAGTATTTAGAGAAAAATTTGGTACTTACCCAGAAATACCACATGTAGAAATACCTCAATATATAAATGATTTAGATGATGTGGGAATAATCTACGATAAAATAGAAGGTCTAAATTTTTTACCTTGGTATGGCGTTTTTAAAGAAATCTTTAGAAATGAGAATTTCAAAGAAATAACTGGTTATAAAGAATGTGTTTTAGAATATTTAAAATCAGATACAATTTCTGTTTTACCTTTTAGAAGAGTTTTAAGTGAATTTCCTGAAAATACTATAAATGTTTTAAAAGATGTTTTAGATAGAAAAAGATTTAATATGCCTGACGATTGGGAAAAAATAATGAATAAATACAAAAAAAGTATGCTAATAAATTCTTTAAACCCATCTATTATTTCTATGACAGAAAGAACTAAAGCTTTCCTTAGAACAAAAAAAAGTGAAGATTTTGTTGGATTGAATTTTTCTGAAGGTTATAATAAATTTAAAGATATTTTTAATATTTTTGATATTATAAATACATAAAAACTAAAAACTTTTAGCAACTCTAAATCCAATGTTATAGTAAGCATTGGAAGGAATACTAAAACCTCTATAAGTTATAGCTAAATTAATGGCACCACTATACCATCCTCCACCTCTTATAACACGATTAGCATCTAAAACATTATTATAAGGATTAGTTGGCATTAGTTTAGCATAAAAACTTGCTTCATACCAATCTGAACACCATTCCCATACATTTCCACTCATATCAAAAATACCTAATTCATTTTCTTTTAAAGAACCAACTTTATGTGTTCCATAATCTGAACTATGTTCACCTTTTTTATATGAATTTTCAGCATATACACTAACATTATTTGGATTATTACTACCACTATATTTATATCCTTGCGATTTATTTCCACCTCTTGCTGCAAATTCCCATTCTGCTTCGGTTGGTAATCTATAACCTTTTACTTTTGTTACATCATTTGTTATTTTCCCATCTTGATCTAAAAAAAATCCGCGCTCATTATATGAAACAGGTAAACCATCTTTTTTAGATTTTTCATTACAATATCTGACAGCATCAAACCATGTTACTTTTTCTACTGGTAAATTTTGTCCATTAAAATTACTTGGACTTGATATCATTAATGATTTATATTCTTTTTGTGTTACTTGATATTTTCCAATAAAAAAGCTACTTAATATTACTCTATGCTTAGGGTTATCAGATGATTCTCCAGAACCCATAAAAAAATATCCTTTATCAACATAAACCATCCCATTAGGAACTATAACGTCTATTTTTACCTCTTTAGTTTGTATTTTTGTTTGTATTATTGGCATAAAAAGTTGAGTTATTACTGGTTTATTTGTTAATTCTTTATTGCAATATTTACAAACAATGGCTTTTTCTTTTATTTTTTCAGCACAAAAAGGACATTCTTTTTCATCTTCAACTTTTATTTTATTTAGTTCTTCCAAAGCTTTTTTAAAATTAGTTGCATTTTGGTATCGTTCTTCATACTTATATTTCATTGCCTTTAAAACTATTTTTATTAAATCTTCTTCAATTTCTAATTTTTCTAAGTTTTTATACAAAAAAGCAGTTAGTTTATCTGCATTTAAGGTTAATTTTTCATCACTTTCATCACCTTGTCTTTGTATGGAAGGTGGCTGTAAATTTGTTAATAGTAAATATAACAATGCTCCTAATGAATATATATCTATATGAATACCTGACATTTTAGTGATTAATTGCTCTGGAGGAGAAAAACCAGGATATGCTGCTTTAAAAGTAGATGAACCTGATTGAATATTTTTTGCTAATCCAAAATCTATTATTTTTATTTCTATTCTTCCGCTACTTACTACAATTAATATGTTATTAGGATTTAAATCTCTATGAATTATATTTTTACTATGAGTATAAATTAAAGTATCTATTATATCCATTATTAGAGTCATTTTTACATCTAATTCTAATTTATTTCTTTCTAAAAAACTACTTAAAGTAGTGGAATTTTCTACAAATTCATAAACTATATAACTAGTATTATTAGCATCAAAAATTTCTATTACTTTTACTATATTTTTATGACTTAATTGTGCTGTTTTTTGGGCTTCTCCTAAAAATTTCTCTTTCATATCGTCAAAATCAAATTGGTACTCTGATTTTAAAAGAACTAATTCATTTTTATCTATTCTTTCAATTATATTTTCTTCTAAATAAGTATTTGGGCAAAATTCTTTTATTATTACATCTCTTCCTAATTTTTCATCTGTTGCCAAATACATTATCCCAAAACCACCTGAAGCATAAAATTTTGGATGAATATATTTTCCATTTAATTTGTTTTTTGTAGATAAAATATCTTTACCTGTTAGTTCTCGTCCCATTTTTTACTCCAAACTTTTCATTTTTTCTAAGTATCAAATAAAACATTTATACAAATTCTAAAACCAATACTATATTCCTTATATGTTGGAAATTCAAAATATCTATAATTAACATTCATGTAATCTGAATATATATCCCAACCTCCACCACGTTCAACTTTATTATAGCTTTGAACGCTATTATAAGGATTTTTAGATGGTGATTTAGAATAAAAATTTGCATCATACCAATCTGTACACCATTCCCATACATTACCATTCATATCATATATTCCTAATTGATTTGGTTTTTTAGTTCCTACAACATGAGTTCCTTCATATTCAAAATCATCAAAATATTCTTCTTCTATTTTATTTTTAAAAAACAATCCTTTTTCTACTTTTCTAGTTTTTTTTATTTTTTCTATTATTTTAGAATTATTAAAATTCCAAGCAACTTCATCAATATTATTACTTCCAGAATATAAAAATTCCTCTGATTCTGAAGCAAAATTACCTCCTTTTGAGGCAAATTCCCATTCTGCTTCAGTTGGTAAACGATAACCTTTTACTTTTTTTATATCAATTGTTACTTTTCCGTATTCATCTAATAAATCACCTTGTTCATTGTATGAAATAGGAAAACCATCTTGTTTTGATTTTTCATTGCAAAATTTTATTGCATCAAACCAGCTAACACATTCTACAGGTAAAAAATCTTTATTATAACTACTAGGAATTAAATTATCTCTTTGGAAATAACTTGGATTAGTTTTCATCAAATCTTGATATTCTTTTTGTGTTACTTGATATTTTGAAATATAAAAACTTTTTAAAGTTACATTATGAATTGGTTTTGTATCTAAAAATTGATTAGAACCCATTTTAAATGAACCACCTTCAACATAAACCATTTCTGATGATAATAGAAGTTTCTTTGAGTTTTCATTTAAAAATTCTCCGCAAAAAGGACATTTAATCTCTTTCTTTTTTATTATTTCATAACAAAAAGAGCATTTTTGTTTATCATCTTCTTTTATTTTATATAGATCTTCTAATTCTGTTTTTATATCACTTACTGTTAAAAATCTTTCATCATAATTATATTTCATTGCTTTTAATATTATTACTATTAAATCTTCTTCTATTTGAGCTTCTTCTAAATTTTTATATAAAAAAGTGTTTAATTGTTCTGATTTTATTTCCAATTTCTCACTACTTTCATCACCTTTCATTATCATTGATGGCGGTTGTAAATTTGTTAATAAAAAATATAATAACGCTCCAGCAGAATATATATCAGTATGTGTTCCGTACATTTTAGGTATTAAGTGTTCTGGAGGTAAAAAAACTGAAAAATTAGTATCAATAGAAGAAGTAATCATATTTATATTATTAGCTATTGAAAAATCTACTATTTTTATTTCTATTTTGTTATTATTTAATGAAACTAAAATATTATTAGGTTTCAAATTAAGATGAATTATATCTTTATTGTGAGTATATATTAAAGCATCTAATATATCTAAAATTATTGATATTTTATTTTCTAATTTTAATTTATTTTCAGCTAAAAATTTATCCAAAGTAATCGCTTTTTCTATAAAATCATAAACAATGTAAATTGTATTATTAATACTAAATACATCTAACGCTCTTATTATATTTTTATGATTTAATTGTTTATTTTTCTCACCTTCTTTTAAAAAAGTATCTTTCATTTCATCAAAATCAAATTGATATTCTGATTTTATAAGCTCTAATTTATTATTATCTATTCTTTCAATTATATTTTCTTCTAAATAGTTTTTAGGGCAAAATTCTTTTATTATTACTTTTTTTTGTAAGTTAATATCTTTTGCCAAATAATTTATTACAAGATTATTTGAATTATAATATACAGGTTCTATATATATTTTATTTAATATATTTTCTGATGATAAAATATTCTTATTTTTTATCTCTCTTCCCATTTTTTATTCCAACGGTTTCATTTTTTTATATTTTAACATAAAGGAAAGGCAATAATAAAAATAGTATAATAAAATAAAATAGTCTTGAACAGGATAATAAATATGAATACAATCCTAATCATGTAAATCTTATTAATCTTCTTAAAATCATGTTCAAGACAGTTATTTTGTTTTATGGTAAATTTCAAGCAACTCTTTTGCTTTTTCTACTTTAATATCTTTTTGCTTAATCATTTCTCTAACAATAATATTTGCTAATTCTCCTGTAGCTCCAGCCGTTGCTGCAACACTTCTTGCATGAAGAGCCATATGCCCTTTTTGTATTCCATCTGTTGATAATGCTTTTATGGCAGAAAAATTTTGAGCAAGTCCAACAGCAGAAATAACTTCACCTAATTCTCTAGCACTTTTTACACCCAAAAATTTAAGGGCAATTTGAGCCATTGGATGAAGTTTTATTGCTCCTCCCACAATACCTAATGCCATTGGTAACTCAATTTTCCCAACTAAGTTTCCTTCATCATCTTTTCTCCAATCTGTTAAAGGCATATAACGACCTGTTCTTGATGCATAAGCATGTGCACCAGCTTCAATTGATCTAAAATCATTTCCTGTAACAATTATTATAGGATCAATTCCATTCATTACACCTTTATTGTGAGTAGTAGCTCTGTAAGGATCTAAATATGCAAAGGCTTGGGCTTGAAGAATTCCTTCTATTATTTCTTCTCCAGAAACTTTATCGGTTTTTAATGCACTTGGAGGAATAACAGCTTTTGCTCTTGAAAGTCTTTTATCAGCCAAATTTGATAATATTTTTAAATATATTTTACCTTCACTTATTTCTTCAACTAAGCTGGATACTCCTTCTAGCATTGAATTTATTGTATTAGCCCCCATTGCATCTCTTGTATCTACAAGTAAATGAACAATTAACATTTTTTTATAGGGATATTCTTTTTCATCACCTAAAATTCTTATTTCTATATCTCTAGCACCGCCACCTCTTTCTTTCATGTTAGGTTCGATTTTATTTGCAAGATCTATAATTTCATTTTTTCTTTCTAAAATATTAATTTTTGCTTGTTCAAAATCATCACATGAAACAACTTGTAATTGTCCAATCATAATGGATTCATCACTACTTGTAATAAAACCACCACAATCTCTTACTATTTTAGCTGCTGAACTTGCTGCTGCAATTATTGATGGTTCTTCTACAGCCATAGGAATTAGATATTCTTTATTATTTATTAAAAAATTCATAGCAAGACCAAGAGGTAAACTAAAAATCCCTACTACATTTTCAATCATTTTATCCGCTTGTTCTAATGTCAAAACTCCTTGAGATCTTAAAGCATCAACTTCATTTTGAGAAAGATGAAATATTTCTGATAGCTTTTTTACTCTATCACTTTGAGTTAGTTTATAAAAACCTGGTATTTTAGATATTCTCTTTGTCATATTCTCTCCAACAAAACTGCTTCAACAGACTACTTTATATTTCTAAATAGTTCTACTAACAATGTTATTTATTTTCTTGTTTTATATAAAAAATTATTCCATAACAAATAATACAACTTAAATAGTAAATTTATTTTTAATTTTAATGTATTTTTTAGGGCTTTTCTACCATAGGAGAATTAGATACTATCCAAGTAGCAAAAGTTTCTGATATTTTCCATTTTTGTGATGTGTACATTTCAGGAACGGCTGTAACATAACCTAAAAATAATCTAATATCTTCTTCTTTAACTGACATCATTAGATCATAAGGTTTTTTACCAGCATAAAAACCAGCTTCAAGAGTTGGTTGATTTTCCATAAAAGGTGCACATTGTTTTATAGATTCAATTGATATATCTAAAATTAATTGTTCTTCTGATTTTGTAAAAGTAGCAAAAGAATCTTTTTTTGGTTTATACATTGGTACATCATAATTATCTGTAAAAATAATATTCATTTCTGATATTTTAGGAAAATTTCCCATTTCAAAAGTTTCTTCAATAGATTTAGGTTTCTTTTCTTGTTCTTCTTCTTGCGTTTCATTTTCTACTTTATCTTTTTTACCTTTAAAAACTTCTAAAATAGGATCTACAATTCTTGAAAATAAAGTAGTGAAAGGAGTTATAACTTTATCTAATATTAAAAAAATAATAGATTTTACTTTATTTACTACAGCAGATATTTTATCTGTAATAAAATCAATTATCTTATCTATTTTTTCTTGAAGTTCTCTTATTTTTATCGTTAGTGCTTTTTCTTCTTCTTCATAAACACTTCCATCTTCGTCAAAAGCATCTTTAGAATGGTCTTCTATTTTATAATCTTGTTTTTCTTTTTTTAAACTTCCTGTACCACCTGATTTTAGGCTTCCAGTATTTTTAGATGTTTTTTTTACTTCATTTCCAGAATCCATATAAAGGGTATCTTTTGCAACATCTTCTAAATCATCATCAAGATCTTGTTTTTTAGCATTTTTAATTTCGCCAGCTCTTTCTATTTTTAAAAAAGATTGTCCCTGAACACTATTTAAAGAAGTTTCATAATCTTTAGTATTTTCATTTTCTTTATTAGTTTTTTTTGATGCCATATATAGTGTTTATTTTAATATGTATATCTTAATAATATCTTAACTGTTTTTCTAGTATCTAGTCAAGTTAATTGAGAAATTAATGTTTGGTAAATTCAATTTTAATTAAAAAAATATTTAAAATGAAGTAAATTATGAGAGAATAAAAAATGTTAATTAAAAAAAGGAACATTAATTATGGAAGAGATTTCTAATGGTGTAATAATTTGGTGGTTTTCCCTTTCAACAATTAGTATATTAAATATAATTATTTGGATTTTTGCACTTAAAAAAAAATTACCCTTTCCAAAAAATTATGATTTTAGAATATGGCAACTTATTTTTTCATCAGGTTTTGTATTTGGATGTGCTTCTAGATCTTTTATTCTTAGAGCAGATGTACAAAGATTTTGCATGATTGATTCTTGGGTTGCAAGTGTTTTTGTAGGAAGAACAATCGCAACAGTTGCAGAGCTTTGTTTTATGGCTCAGGCTTCGCTTTATTTATATGAATTTGCTAAAGAATCCAATTCAAGTTTTGCTATGAAACTTTCAAAAATTATTGTTCCTATTATCGCAATAGCTGAAACTTTTTCATGGTATGCTGTTTTAACAACTAATTATATTGGAAATGTTTTTGAAGAATCTCTTTGGGGGATTTCTGGAGCAATACTTCTTATTGGTTTTATAACTTTATGGCCTGCAGCTAATTCAAAAATGCACAGATTTCTATTATTTATTTATTTTTTCATAGGCTCTTTTATTACTTTTATGTCAACGGTTGATGTTCCTATGTATATATTTAGATGGACTTCTGATCAATTAAATCAGCAAAAATATTTAACTTTAAGTGAAGGATTATGGGATGCTTCTCATAGATGGGTTGTTACATATAAATGGGAAGATTGGAATACAGAAATTCCGTGGATGTCTTTATATTTTAGTGTTATTGTCTGGCTTAGTATTTATCTAATTTTTGCACCAAAATTTAAAAATAAAAACACATAATTCTATTTTGTTTTAGTAGAGATGTATTGCAATGAGTCTCTAAAATGTTTACAGGTTATTTTATTTTTTATAGATAAACAAAATTTTATTTATCTATAAAAATTTAATACACCCATATTCTTTTTGTAAATTGTTAAATAACAAAAAAAACTATATACTTGTAGGGGTAATATTTTTATTAATTTTTTTCTCAAATTATGGAACAAGGAAATATAAAAAACAAGCTTCTTGGAATAACAAATCAATACAAAGAAGCATTAGAATCAGCAAATAAAACATTAGCTAAACTTGAAAATGAAAAAAAATCTTTTAATCAGATTTTAAATAATAAAGAAAAAATTATTATAGAAAATAGAGAAAAAATAAAAAGTTTAGAGAGTTTTATAGAAGATAATAATAATAAAGTATCTGAGTTAGAAAGTACTCATAAACAAGAAATAGAAGAAAATAATAAAAAAAATAAAATAGAATATAATAAAGTTGTTATTATTGCAAATAAAAGAAAAGAATTAGTAGAATCTTTTCAACAAAAAAATCTTGCATTAGATGAAAAACTAAAGAATTTTCAAAATGAAGTAACTTTATTACAAGAAAAAAACTTAGTTTTAGATGAGAAAATAAATAGTTTTCAAAGCGAAGTAAACTTATTAACAGAAGATAAAAATAATTTAGAAAAAGAAATCTTAAATAAATCAAATGAATTATTAATATCAAATAAACTTTTTTCTGAAAATAAAGAAGAATACAAAAAGACTATTTCTGATTTAGAAAAAAATCTAAACGAGATGTCTAATGAAAATATAGAACTTCAAAATATAAATACAAATATAAAAAATGAAATAACTATTAAATCATCTGAAATTGATACTCTTAAAGAAAAAATAGATGAAGTTGATATAAAATTAGGCGAACTTTTTTCTGAAAATGAAAGTTTTTATAATCAAATTTTAGATCTAAAAACAAAAAATAATGAAATTAATCAAGAAAATACAGATTTAATTCAAAAATATAATAGTATAAATCAAGATAAAGAAAATTTAAGTATTGAATATAATAAAATATTCCAAGAAAAAGATGAAATATATTCAAAATATGGTATTTTAACTGAAAATTATAATACTTCTTTAAATAAAATAAAATCACTAGATGTTTTGATAGATGAAAAAGAATTGCTCATAAACAATTTAAACATGCAAATTGAAAATGACAATGAAAATATTAAAAACAAAAAAGAGAAAATTGAAACATTAGAAACAAGAATAGATGATAGTGATAAAATAATAGCTGAGCTTTCTAAAAAAATAGAAACTAATAAAAATGATAATGATGAATATTTTTCTAATCTTGATTCATTAAAAAATGAAAATATCGAATTAAGTCAAAAATTAGCTTATTATGAAAATAGCATAATATCTCTTGAATCTGATAATAATAGTAATAAAGAAGAGATTAATAATCTTAATTTATTAAATAAAGAGAATGAAAAACTATTTAATGATAAAATTGACAATTTAAACTCAGAACTCAGATTATTAAGATTACAAAAAGAAAAAGATATTTCTTTATTAATTTCAGAAAAAAATGAATCTGAAAATAGAGTAAAAGTACTAGAAGATCAAGTAGAAAACCTTAAAAGTCTTAAAAATATTGATTTTGAAAAACAAAATAATCAAGTTTCATTATTATCAAAAGAAAATTTTAATTTAAAAAATAATTACTCAAATAAAGAAATTGAAGTTGAAATTGCAAAACAAGATATTAATAGTTTAAAAAATATTGTAGAAAATTTAAGAAGCCAAATATATAAAGCTGAAAAAGATTTTTTTGAAATAGAAGCAAATAAAAATGAACTAAAAATTTTACTTTCTGAAAAAGAAAGAGAAAATGAATATAAAAAAATAGAAGTAAGTGATTTAAGAGAAAAAATAGAGATAATATCAAAAAATAAAAATAAGGAAATTGAGTCTTTATATAATGATATAAATAATTTAAATTCAAAAATATTAGAATATTCAAAATTATCACCAGAAGAATCTAATTCGTTTTTTGAAAAATTATTGTTAGAAAAATCAACTGAAATAGATAATTTAAGAGAAGAACGAAATTCTTTCATAACAAAAATTGAAGAGTTAACTAAAACAATAAGAGCTAATACTGAAGTTTCTAATAATTTTCTTTCTTCAAAACAAAAAAATATTGAAGAGTTAACCAGAGATAATAAAGAAAGTAATTTAAAAATTCTTTCTTATGAAAATAGAATCAATGAAAAAAATAATAATATTATAAAATTAGAAAATGAAAATAGATTATTAAAAGAAACTTCAAATGAATATAGAGATAAATTATATAGTAATGAAAAAGAATTTGATGAATTAAAGCTAAAAATACAAAGTCATGAATCTGAAATAAAAAATATCATAGACTCTCATGCAAAAAAAGAAGTTACTTTTGAGAAAAAAGAAGTAATAATTGAAGAAAAAACTAAAGATGTAAAAATAAATATTCCTCAAAATAAGGAAGATAAAAAAGATAATATTAAAGTTGAATACAAAAAAGAAGATTATATATCTATAGATGAATTATATAATGAAACAATATCTTCTATAAAAAATGCTCAAGCAAATGAAAGTAAATTAAATAAAGAAAATGATATTAATTTTAAATCTGATGAAGAAATAAAATTAAATAAAACTAATCTAAGTTTTGAAGAAATTATTTCTGAAAATATGAAAAAAGAATCACCTATTTTGGAAGATATAAAAGATGAAGAAATAAACTTTGATATAAGTCATATAGAATTTGATGATGATAAAAGTATTTTTGAAACAAAAACTGAAAAATCAGAACCATTTAAACAACCAGTTCAAAATATTAATAAACCTAGTACTACTAATAATATTAAGCCTAATAATGTAAAAATAGATAGAGCTTCTGAGATATTACATAATTCTAAAAAACAAAAAATAAAAACATCAGAAATGATTTTTATTATGGGTGGAAGTAAAGAGTTAGAAGAAAAATGGAAAAATGATATAGAAAAAACTTTAGAAGAATATGGATATACACATCAATGGATTTCTTCTTCCGAAAAGGATTTATTAAGAACTTCTTCTGCAAAAGGAGTTGTTTTTATTATTTCTGCAAATTCTATACAATACTTAGAAAATTTTGATTTAATCACTAGAAATATATCTATACCTTCGATAAAATATGTTTTAACAAATATGACTAAGTTAAAAATAGATATAATAGATAATTTTATTAGAAAAAAAGTGTTTTTATAGTATATAAAAGAAATATTATAAATTATTCATAATATTATCGAGGAAAGGGCTTTATAAAATTCTGTAAGGAACGTTTTTAAAACGTTCCTAAACAAACACATTGGATAATATTAAATAAGATAGAAAAATCATTCTTAATATTAGTATATCTTATGGTTAAAAGTTGGTTAAATTTGTCTTTGAGATAGCACGATTTTTTTATTTTGAGCTATTATTAAAGTATAAGTATTTTTTATTTTCGAGGGATTTTAAAATGTTAAAGAATAAGTTTTCATTGATAGCTTCAATAATAGTTTTCTCTTCTGTTTTTACAGGTTGTTCTAATAAAATTACTGAATTCGCTCCAGAATCAGATACAGTTCAACAAGAAAATCAAGTTAGTGCAAGTTCTATTAGTGGTATAAGTAAAGAAATTTCAAAAACCATGAAAGATCAATTTAAAGCTATGGATAAAGATGCAAATAAAGAAATAACTCCTGCTGAATATGGTGTTTCTACTGCTGAAAACATTCAAGCATTTAAAGATTTAGATTCTAATAAAGATGGTAAAATTGCAGAAAAAGAATTTATGCCTAATATTCTTGAAAAAGCAAAAATGACTATTCAATACAGATCAGCTGCAAGAAAACTTTTTGGGCAACTTGATAAAAGTAAAGATGGATATTTATCTAAAGAAGAAATTGGAGAAATGTTTGCGAAACATATGGCCAGCTAC
>JBBTGK010000056.1:0-5678 GCA_038060635.1 Cyanobacteriota bacterium
TTCATTTTGTTATTATATAAAATACAGAATTTTTTATCGAACTCAGGTTATTTAGCCAAAGATATATCAGATTTAACAGATAAGAGCTAAGGTAAAATAATTATATACTCAAAGAAAATTGGTTTGATAAAAATAATTAGGATCATAAATTAAATAATTTCCTGAACTTATATAAAGGATTTGATGAATCAAATCCCTGCGAAATGCTTAATTCACACTTTGCATTTCACTTTCAAAAAATGGATATTAATTAATTCTGAATCATTTAAAGATACAGATTTGTTTCCAAAATTCTTATCGTTTTACTTTTCAATTTTACTAGGTAATAATTGATTTATACTGATATCAAAAAAACTTTTTAAAACTACCTTCTGTTTTTATTGGTTCACCAGTTTCATCAAATTCAATAAACCCTACTTCTTTATTATCAATTATTTGCCTAAAAATATTTCCGTTTTCAGACATTTCTATTTGATTAATATCTATTTTAACAATTTTGGCAAAATTTATTTTTTTTAGATTTAAAAGTTTATTAATATCTATTTCAATATTGTTATTTTCCATAATAGAATAATTCTCTAAATTTATTAAAACTGTTGAAATTATTTTTTTATTATCGTCTATTATTTTAAATCTAACTAAATCTAAGGAAATTTGTTCTTTTAATATTTTTTCTTTAGGGATTCCTGTTATTTCAGAAAAATCACTTATTTCAATTAAATCTATATTACTAGAAAGTATAGTCATATTAAGATAACTAGATATTTGAAACATAATTATGACAAAAACAGGTGAAAAAAGAATTATATAAAGGTTTTTATTTAGTTCAAAATATTCTGTATAATCCATATCCATATTAGTTTTTATTTTTTAAATTATTATCTTCAAGAAATTTTTCAATTTCAGATTTTTTTGCAGACATTTTTTTACCATAACTTGCAGCTGCTGAAAATTCATTTTTATGTTCAGGTTCTCCTCCAAACATAGACCAAATAGGTTTCCCCATATCATAATCATTAATTGAATTTAAGGTTCCATTTAAAGAAGAATAAAAAATTCTACCATCTGAAACCGCAGGAGAACTAAACATTCTATATCTAATTTTATTTTCCCAAATCATTTTTCCACTAAATGGATTTAGACAATATAGATAACCATCACGACTTGTAAAATAAAGTCTATTTTTTGTTATTACTGGAGAGGAAGTTATGGCATCACCTGTATTAAATCTCCATTTCATTTCTCCTGTTTCTGGATAAATTGCATATAAAGCACCTTTTTTATTACCAATATAAATCAATCCATTACCAACTGCTGGACTTGCTTTATCTATCCAATCATCTGTTTTAAAAACCCATTCTGTTTTTCCAGTATTTGCATCAAAGGCATAAACATTTTTATCCCAAGAACCAATTATAACTTTGTCTTCATAAATAACAGGAGATGATTTACCTATATAAGAAGGTAATGATTGTTTCCAAATTAATTTTCCAGTATTTGCATTTAAACAATAAATATTTCTATCCCAAGAACCAAAATAAACTTTATTTTCATAAATAGAAGGAGATGAATCTATTCCTGCTCTTGCTTGAAAAGACCATAAAAGACTACCTCTTGAGGTATTAAGTGCATAAAACTTACCATATTTATTACCAAAAAAAACTTTATTTTTATAAATTGCAGCCGTAGTATCAATTTCAGATTCAGTCATAAATTTCCAAGAAAGTTTTCCGCTATCCGTATTAATAGCATAAAAACTTTTATCTTTACTTCCTACAAAAATTTTGCCTGAGCTATAAGAAGGATAATTTTCTATTGAATCTCTTGCTTGAAAAGACCATAGAATTTTTTGTGTTTTACCATCAATTGCAGCAACAGAATCGCCTACAGGAATTCTATCTTTATCTAATTTACCACCTCTTTTGTATCCAGTGCCGCGTATATATTCTCCTAAAGGATTTACAATGACAGAAAATTTTCTTTTCCATTTTTTATTTTTAGCAATTATTTTATTATCAAATTCGTCTACCCAAAGTCTTTCATTTTTATCAACCCAAATTTTTAACCCAGGTATTTCCCATTTATTATTTGAAACACTTTCTCTTTTGTCATTGTATAAAATTTCTAACTTACCTTTATCATTTATTAAGGCTTCAACATTGCTTTTAAAAACACTTCCTTTTAATTTTTCAGATTTTCCATTTACCTTATACCAAAGTTTATATTCTTTATCTATGTAAAAGCTATATCCTCTTCCTTCCCATTTACCAGTATCAGATTCAAATTTTTTAAGATCACTTTCTATAAAAAGAAGTCTTTTTAAATCTGTTGTGCCACCTTTTTGATAACCACTAGCTATTATATCTGTTACTTTATCATTATTTATATCAACTATAGTCATTTTTGCATCTCTAAATTGTTTTAAGTTCCATGTTCGTTCATTCATAGATTTTTGATCTGAAGAACAAGAAAAAAAGCAAAAACTTAATGAGGTTATAAATAGTAATCTTTTTTGATTATAATTAAAAATAGATAATAATGACTTAATAAAAAACATAAGCATTTTTGTACTGTTAATAAACTTCATTTATAATACCTTAGACATTTTATAATGCCATTAAAAAAACTTACAAATAGCTATAATAGCTAAAAAAATAACATTTGATACAGAAGGCATTATGCCAGAAGTTAAAAGAAAATTAAATAGCTTCTCAATATATTATTAAAATATTAGTAATAAAAATATTAAAAAAAAATATTATATGATATAATTATTGGTTTAGTTACTTTTATTGTTTTTATATAGAGTATGGAAGAAATAAAATCAAGTTTAGATCAATTCAAAATAGGCGATACCTACGAAACAGAAGAAGTTGTAGGTAATGGTTCTACAGGTGTTGTTTATAGGGGTAAAAACCTTAAAACAGGTGGTAATGTTGCTATAAAAATTCTTAATCAAGAATTAGGTAAACATGATAAATTTGTAAATCAATTAAAAATAGAAATAGATAAAATATCAAATCTTAGTCATCCAAATATTGTTACAGTTCAAGACACAGGTAAAGAAAATGGTAAATGCTATATTATTTTAGAATATATTAAATGCAGAAATTTATCTGAATATCTTAAACAAAATAAGGATTTATCTATAGAAAAATCTTGTGATATATTAAAACAACTCGCTCTTGCTATACAATATACAGCAGATAATAATATAATCCATAAATCAGTAACACCTAGTAATATTCTTGTTTCTTATGAAGATCAAATAAAATTATCAGGTTTTGGTATAAATAGTGCTTTAGCAACTGCATGGTTGACTATGACAGGTACATCAAATGCACACGTAGAATATATGTCTCCAGAACAAGCAGAAGGAGAAGATGCAGATTATAGAACAGATATTTATTCTTTTGGTATTGTTGCATATCAAATATTAACAAATGAAGTTCCTTTTAAAAGAGATGCTACATCAAAAAGTATTTTAGCTGTTGCAATGAAACATATAAATTCTCCGCCTCCACCTCCTACAGAAAAAAATCCTGAAATACCTAGATGGTTAGAAGACATTGTTTTAAAATGTTTAGAAAAAAAAGTAGAAGACAGATTTCAATCTGCTAAAGAAATTTATGATTGCATAGAAGCAAAAAAGAGTCCTTATGGTGATTCAGATTCTTATCTTAATGATGATGAATATGTTACAGAGTTACCTCAGGATATAAAACCAACTGAGCAATTTCTTCCGCCTGATATAAAACAGGTAACTGTAACAACAGAAGAAGTTAAAGAAAGAAAAGGCGGGGATAAACTGAAAAATGCAACAAATAAGAATTCTCCTCCACCACAACCTTTAAAAGTTCAAACTAGTCCATTGCAAAATGCTCATCAAAAAGATGATGATGACATAATAAGAGTTGAAGATGCTAAAAAAAGTGCTATTAATATTCAACTTATTGCTGTAATGGCAATTATTATAATTATTTTATTAGCGATTGTTATTTTTAAAAAATAAATTCCAATTAGGATTTAGAATTAATTAATATTTCGTTTTTTTGTAAGGATTTGATTCGTCAAATCCTTATTTAATTATATAGCCTTGATATTATTTGTTTTGAAAAAGATCAAAATATAAACTAACAATAAATATTTTGAAATGCAATTTCTTTACGATAGTTTTGGTGTTAATACAAACAAGGGGCCAGTACTCTGGGATTTATTTTTAATATAATAAACTATTTTTTTGTTTTAAAAAATAGTTAATAGTGATGTTTAATACAACTTTTTATACCATAGATGATATATATTTTTAATATTCATGTAAAAAATGTATCACAAGGTTAATATTTTAGAATAAAAAAATAGATAAAAATGAAATCAGGAAAAGTAGAAGAAATATTAGGTATAAGCAAAGCTACATTACTCAGAAGAGCTAAAGAATTTGACATAAAGCTTGAAAAAACTCATGGTGGAGATAATATTTTTCGTTGGAAAGATATTTTTAGAATGAAAAAAGAACAAGATTTTAAAATTATTGATAATATGGGTTGTAAAATTATTTGTATTAGCCAAAATAAAGGTGGAGTAGGAAAAACTAGTTCAGCTGTAAATATTGCAACAGGTTTATCTTATTTGGGAAAAACTTTAATTATTGATCTAGATAGTCAAGCAAATATTGCCCAAATTTTTGATAAATATCTTTCAGATACAGATATTTCTATTTCAGATGTTTTTGATAATCTTGAACTTTTTCCTAAATGTAAAATAAGTATAACTGATTCACTTGATATTTTACCAAGTCATATAAAATTTGAAAAATGGAAACGTCTAAATAGAGGTACAGCAAAAACATCTTTTGTATTAAAAAGATTAGTAAAAGAACTTAGAAATGAATATAAATTTATAATTATAGATACTCCTCCTACATTAGATTTAGCATTAGAAATAGGTTTTTATGCAAGTGATTATTCTCTAATTTCTTTTATGCCACATCCATTATGTTTAAATGGTACAACTAATACTTTAGATGAAATTATTAATATTGCAAAAAGTGATGATGTTGCAAATTTTAATTTAAAAGTGTTAGGAATCTTCTTTAATATCTATGAAAAAAATACTATTTCTCAACAACTTTGTGAATTTGTCTATGAAAATTTTACCGATAAATTTAAGATTTTTGATAATAGAATTCGTAAAGGAATTGTAGTTCAACAAGCTCAAGCAGATAATAAATCTATTTTTGAATATGATGAAACTTCAAATATTTGTTTAGATTATTACAACTTAACGTTTGAAATTCTTCAAGAAATGAGAGGATAAAAATGAAAAATTTTACTGATAAATTTAAACTACAATTTGAAAAAAAGAAGGAAGCTGATACAAAATCTACTATAAATAAAGAAGTAAAAAAAGCTTTAGCTAAAAAAAATATAAAAGGTAAAATCGTTTTGCTTTCTCCATCTCAACTAAAAGAACGAAATAATATTAGAGATGAATATGACTATGAACAAATTGAAAGCTTAGCAAAAGATATTGTTATCAATGGTCAATTAGAACCTGTAGTTATTACACAAGATAATTATCTTTTATGGGGTTATAGAAGATTTAAAGCATTGGAGATGATTGTATCTAATCCTAGTTTTTCTAAAAGTTTTAATGTAAATAAAGCAGCTATTAATAAA
>JBBTGK010000057.1:0-41388 GCA_038060635.1 Cyanobacteriota bacterium
AAAAATATTCTACAAAATTTTCAGGCAATGCCAAAAATACAAAGTTTTTTTGAATATTGACTTATCTTATTATAATCACATTTTATTGAAGTTCCTGTATCTGTTTTTATTTCTATTTTTTCGGTATTTTCTAAATCCTTAACTTTACGAACAGAACCCAAATAAATAGTTTGAATATGACCATTTTTAAAAAAAGAATTTGGTTCAAATCTAATCTTTTCAATATTTTTATTCATAATTAATTAATTTTTCAAAATCAAAATCATTATAAATTATGTACCAAAAAATAATTATTATCAATTAAAGATACAAAGAGTAATTACTATATACATTTAAAAGAATTTTTATGATAAAATTCTATTCGACAATTTATTTTAGGTATTTTTTTTATAGTTATGAAATTAATCAAAAAAGTTGGTGTAGTTTTTTTATCAACAATCACATTATTATCTCTTGGAGCAGGTGGAAACCAAAAACTTCAAGGTAAGTTAGCACCAAGAGAAAACACTATTGATTCTAATTTGAATAGTAAAATGAACGATCTTAAGTATAAGATGAAAGAACAAAAAGCTGGTATAACCGAAGCTACTGAAATGTTTAAAGCAGTTTTTCCTAATAAATTAGAAGGAAGTGCTAAAGTAGAAAAATTGTGGTTTGAACAAGGTTTTAGTTCTATAGTTATTCTTGATAGCCCTTTACCAATAAAAATAATATTTAAAGGTCAATATTTAAAAGACAATAAAATCTTATTGGAAAAAGTAGGAAAAGAAATAAAATTTAAAATAACAGATGTTAGTTTAGTTGAAGAACCTGTTCTTAACACATTAAGGCTTCCTCTTGCAGATACTAAATTCTGGATTCATGCAACTTTCTCTGATTATGGAAAAGTAAAAGATGGCGATTATATTGATAATATCAAAGCTAATACAATTCCGTATTAATTAATTGGAGGATAGAGTTTATTAATGTCTCAAATTAAATCTGTATTTGTTGCTGGAGCTGGTCTTATGGGATCTGGTATTGCTCACGCAGTAATATCTTCTGCAAAAATACCAGTTTATCTATACGATATATCAGATGAATTTTTGCAAAAAGGTTTAAATAGAATAAAATCTGTTTTTACAAAATCTATTGAGAAAGGCATTTTAACTCAAACCGAAGTTGATTCATTTTTATCTAATTTGCATCCCGTAAAAGATTTATCTTTTGCTAAGGATGTAGATCTTGTTATTGAAGCTGTTTCTGAAAATATAGAAATTAAAAAAAATTTATTTTCAAAATTAGATCAAATTTGTAAAAAAGAAGCTATTTTTGCATCAAATACATCATCTTTGCCAATAACAAAAATAGCAACCGCTACAAAAAGAACTGATAAATTTATTGGTATGCACTTTTTTTCACCTGTTCATAGAATGAAATTAATTGAAATAATAAGTGGGTATGATACTTCAAAAGAAACATTTGATTCAATAAAAAAGTTTGCTTCTATTTTAGGAAAAGAAGTTTCAGCATCTCAAGATTTTCCAGGATTTATAACAACAAGATTAGGTTTAGTTCTTATGAATGAAGCTGCTTTTTGTTTATTTGAAGGGGTTGGTAAGGTAGAAGATATCGATAATGGTATGAAACTTGGCTATAATCATCCAATTGGGCCATTAGCACTTGCAGATGAAATTGGTCTTGATATATGCTTATCTATACTAGATATAATGTATGAAGAATATAAAGACTCTAAATATAGAGCTTGTCCTCTAATGAGAAAACTTGTTAATGCAGGACATTTGGGTAAAAAGTCTGGAAAAGGGTTTTATAGTTATAATAAGTGATGTTAAAGTAAGAGAGGTTTTTATATGCAAAAAATGATGAAACCAGTCAAATTTGGCTGTGATAATGGTTTTCAAGAATTTTATTTTCAAATTGAAACTCCTGAGAAATATGAAGAAGGAAAGGTTTATTGTTATTTAAATCGTCTTTCAGATGAAAATAAAAAAGATACTGAATGCCTCAAAAAATGTTTAGGTATGAAACCAAATGAATGTTGGAAAGCTTAATATGTCAAGACTTCCTCAAGATTATATAGATTTTATAGCTAAAGGTATAGCAATTAACCTTAAAGCAGAAGGCGTTCCTATAAAAGATTCTTATACCGAAGAAGACTTAATGGAAATTTTTTGTTGTAAGAATTTAGAAGAACTATATCGAAAAATAGAAGATATTGAAATAAATTCAATCAAAGCCCTTGGTTTACCAATTAAAGAATCTTATACTCTTGAGGAAATTGAAACTAAATTAAATCTTGCTCCTGGCATGATAGATTCTATGGGAAACTCGTTTGAAGGTTTTCCAACCATTAATGAAAACTCAAATAAGTTATAGTCTTTAATATATTTTTTATATGAGTTTTTTATATTTATAGGTATTGTATTTTTTTAAAATGAAAAAATATTTAATTATAACTGGTGCAAGTAAAGGCATTGGTTTTTCTACAGCAAAAAAGTTTTTAGATAAAAATTGGACTGTAATAAATATTTCTAGAAGTTTATGTAATTTACCAAATGTAATAAATATCCAAGCTGATTTATTAGAAGAAAATTGGGATATTCTTGTTTCAAATGAAATTAAGAAATATATAACTGAAAAAAGTTTAATCTCTTTAGTTCATAATTCAGCTATGTTAGAAAAAGATAGTGTTTTAGATATTAAAGCAGATAATTTTAGAAAAATCCTTGAATTAAATGTAATTGCCCCAACTATTTTAAATAAAATTTGTTTTGATTTTTTTAATAAAAACTCTTCTATAATCTATATAGGTTCTACATTATCAGAAAAAGCAGTAAAAAATACTTTTTCTTATGTAACTTCTAAACATGCCTTAGTTGGTATTATGAAAGCAACTTGTCAAGATTTATCAGGTTCAGGAATACACACAGCATGTGTTTGTCCTGGTTTTACAGATACAGAGATGTTAAGAGAACACATCGGAAATAATGAAGAGATAATAAAATCATTAGAATCTATTATTTGTGCAGGAAGATTAGTAAAAAAAGAAGAAATAGCTGAGATGATCTATTTTTGTTCTAATAATCCTGTTATTAATGGTTCTGTAATTCATGCTAATTTGGGTAACATTGAAAGATAATATATTTAAATTATAATAAAGTGAGTTTAGTTCTATAAATTATTCTTTTGATAAAAAAACAAATTATCCTTTTTTACATTAAAAAAGCCAGAATTTACATCACTAATATTTTCAGTATTACTGACAATAAGATATCCACCATCATTTAAGTTATTTGCAAAATTAGTTATTAGATTTTGCTTATATGTTTTATCAAAATAAATCATTACATTTCTGCAAAAAATAATATCATATTTATTATTAGAAGATAAAGTAGCACTATCAAAAAGGTTTTCACAGTTAAAAGTTATATTTTCTTTTATTTCATCTTTTATTTTATAACTATCTTTAGTTTCATCAAAATAGGTATTTATAAAAGGCTTATCTACTGCTCTAAAGGTAAGTGAAATTTTACGATAAGTTCCTGATTTAGCTATTTCCAGAGCTTTTTTACTTATATCAATCCCTGTTATAGAAATTTTAGTATTATTTTTTAATAAATCTCTTAAAACAATAGAAATAGAATAAACTTCTTCACCTGTAGAACATCCAGCAGAAAGTATTTTTATGTGTTTTTTAGGATTATTTTTAAGAAGTTCTTTAGGAATAATATCTTTAAGAGCTAATATATGTTCTTTTTCTCTAAAAAAATAGGTCTCATTAACTGTTAAAACATTATATAGTTCTTGAATTTCTTCTTCAGAATTATTATATTTTAGTAAATAATAATAATCTTTAAAAGTATTCAAGCCATTATATTCAAGCCTTTTTATCATTTTTTGCTGAAATATATATTTTTGTCTTTCATTATAAGTAATACCACATTTTTGAGTAGTATAATCAACTAAAAGTCTAAATTCTTCATCTGTCATATTTATCATAATATACTTCCTTTATGAAACCAAAAGCATTTTAGCGGTTTGTTTTACAATAAAATCACTATCATTATTTGCTGACCACATAATAGCCCATAAAGCTCGTTGATCTTTTAAGAAAGAATTTAGAGCCAGAATAGAATGTTTTCTGACATTAGAAGATGAATCTTCTGAAGCAGATTTTAGTAAAAAATTTAATGAGTTTTGGCTATTTATTCCCGAAACAATAGATATTATAGCAATTTTTGTATCACTATCACTTGAGTAAAAAACATTTCTGAGATAAGGAATTATTTTTTCATCCGATTTAGAAAGAGTTTGTATTACCTTATCTCTCATATTCTCAATACTTAAAAATTCAATCAGCACAGAAATAACTGTATCGTTTAACTCTTGTTTTATTAAGGAAGTTAAAATTTGAATATCAACAATATCTTCATTTTCTTGAGCTAACATCTTTAATAACAACTCTAATGAATCATTATTTTTTATTTTCTCTAAAGCTTTGGCAACAGCTTTTCGAACAATCCAATTTTTATTTTCAGACTGAATAGAAAGTAGGTATAAAAACTTTTTTTCATCTTCATTAGATAAATTAAAATTATTTAAAGCATTTATCGCTGTTTCTATTATATTAAAATCTGAAGTTAAAACAAAATGGTATAGAGTTTTTATAAATTCATCAGATTTCATTTCGCCTAATGCTTCTATAATAGCAATTACAACAAAAGGTGATTTATCGTTTAGAAGATCGATAAATTTTTTTATAACTTCTTCATTTATTTTTTGTTTTGAAAAAGTTTTTATAGCAAAATATCTTACCCAAGGTTCACTATCAAATAAACATTCAAATATATATGGATAACTAGTTTCTCCAAATTCAGATAAAGTTAATATAGCTTCTTTTTTGACTTGTTGATTAGAATCTGACAAAAATTTAATTAAAATATTTCTGCTTTCTTCGTTATTATATTTTATTAAAGCTTTTGCTACATTTTTTCTAACTCTAAAATCTTCGTGATTAACAAATTTTTTTAGAAAATTAAAATTATTAGCATTATTTAATGAACAAATAAGCTCAAATATAAAAATAAAATTACCTTCATCTTTATATAAAATATCTTTTAATTTTTTATCTAATTTTTTACTAGGAAAGTTTTTTAAAGCGTTAATTGCTGCAATTTTAATATCCGTAGATTTATTATTTATAAGTAATAAAAGCTTATCGATAGATTTTTCGTTTAATATTTTACCTAAAGCTTCAGCAGATTGTATTTTAATATCAATAGACTTACTATTTAAATGTTTTAATATTATATCGTTAGATTCCTGTATTTTATTATCAGCAAAAATCTTTATTATAAGTTTATTACATTCCTTAGAATTATTTTTTAAAAATTTCATAAGAAGGCAAATATCTTTTTCTTTTATTATATAAAAAGCTTCTTCTATTTCAAGTTCTAATTCTTGAGAATAATTATCTGCCAATATATCTATAGCTTTATTATTTCCAATAACGCCCAGTAAAAATATACAACCTATTTTTAAAGAATAATCTTGATTACTAATAACTTTAGTTAATATTTTAAGAACATTATTAATAGTTTTTTTATCAAGTGAATTTAAATAGGAAGATATTATATTTATTAGGTTTTTTTGATTTATTTTTGACTTATCCACTTTATCTTTCATATT
The DNA here is from genome assembly GCA_038060635.1 of Cyanobacteriota bacterium. Taxonomy (GTDB): domain Bacteria; phylum Cyanobacteriota; class Sericytochromatia; order UBA7694; family JACMQJ01; genus JBBTGK01. Next base: position 5,689 of record JBBTGK010000057.1, read on the forward strand.
TTTTATAGTCAAAATACAAATTTCTTGGATATAGTCATCTTGACTTTGTAATGCATCTATAATGTATGATATTGCTCTTTCGTCTGCTATATTACTAATTGCTTGTAAAACAGGCTGTTTTAACATTTCATTTTCTGCTAAATGTAATAACGGTAATAAGGCTTTTTCATCACTTAATTGTCCAAGTGTTATTATAAGAGGAAATTGCTCCCAAGGATTATCCATATTTGAATATAAATATTGTAATAGAGGGGTTGTAGCTTCTTTATTACCTATTTTACCTATTGCTTCATAAGCGGCAAATTTTACATTGCTTTCTTCGTCAGTTAATAAATTTAATAATGCTTCAGTTGCAGAAGGATCTTTTATATCACCTAAAATATTACAACTAAAAATTCTTTCATTATAATTACCAACTTTAGTTTTTTCTACTAAAATGTTTGTTACGTTTTTTCCCCATGCTGTAAGTATTTCTATAGCAGAATTTCTTTTTATAGCATCTTCAATAACTAAAAAACTAGCTATTTCATTATATAAATCCTTTTCATGAATTGAAGAAAGTATTTCTATTGTATTTCTTCTTTCTTTTAAATTTTCAGATGATAATTTTTGTATTAACTCATTATAATGAATATAAGTTTTTTTCATTACTCAACTTCCATTAATCTATTTACATCTAAAATACTAATAAATTTTTCTATATTTTCATCATCATCATCAGTAAATTTGTCTTTAGTTACATAAACAGATTCCATAAAAGTATCTTGATTAGAAGATGTTGGTGGTTGAATATGTTCTTTATTAACTCTAATAACTTGATTCATATTATCAACAATAAAACCTACTATTCTTTTATTAAAATTCAAAATAACTATTCTAGTATCTTCAGTATCTTCAATTTTTTCCTTTAACATCTTTTTTCTAAGATTAATTATAGGTATGATAGAACCTCTTATATTCATTAAACCATCAACATATTTTTTTGTTAGTGGAACAGAAGTTATAAATTTATTTTTTACGATTTCTTGAACATGAGCTATATTTATAGCAAAGATTTCATTATCAATATTAAATGTTATAAATTGAATTATTTCTTTGTAATCAATAGTATTTTCTAAAACGGTTCTCATAATATATAACTCCCCCCAAAGGAGATAATGTTAACTTTTAAATCCGAATCTTAGACTCTTTAGGTATTTCAAAAACTAATAAAAATATCAACTTGTAAATAAAAAATTATTGTAAAGACTTTGCTCTGCAAGCTCTACGCAAATTAAAAACTAATTCTTAATATGTATAATAAAAAAAATAATTTTTAATTAACTCAATATTTTAAAGAAATTGTATGATAAAAAAAACAAGATGTAAATAGATTTTAATTTTTTTGTGGACTAAAAAGATAAAAATTATTTTTTTAATTTTATATACAAAAAATATTGTAAACAAGTTACTTTGTTACCTTGAAAAAATGGAATATACTTATTAATCAGGGCTTTATAAAAAAATAATTTTGGTAATTTTATGGCAGAAAAACTAATAACAACACAAATAGAAGAAGGTAAAACCTATACTCCTATGATGGAACAATATATAGCTATAAAAAAAAATTACCCTAATACACTACTATTGTATAGAATGGGGGATTTTTATGAATGTTTTTTTCAAGATGCTGAAATTTTGTCAAAATCATTAAATATAACATTAACAGCAAGAGCTTCTACAGATGAAATGAGAATTGCTATGGCAGGAATTCCATACCATGCTTTGGATAGTTATCTTTCACGGTTAATAAGAAAAGGACTTAAAGTAGCTTTATGTGAGCAAATGGAACCAGCTGTAGCAGGTAAATTAGTAAAAAGAGAAGTTACAAGAGTTTTAACACCTGGAACTTTATTAGAAAATAACTTTTTAGCAGAAAAACAGAATAACTATTTAGCTTGTGTTTATAAAATAAATAAAGCTTACTCAATATCCTTTGTTGATATTTCTACAGGAGAATTTAAAGTAACTCAAATTTCTGGAAATAATGCAAAAGCTCTTGTTTATAATGAATTAGCAAGATTACCTGTTTCTGAATGTTTATTAGCATGTTCAAATCCTGATAAAAAAATTGATATTAGTGAAACTGATTGGAGTGATGTTATTCCTGATAACATAACAGTTACATGGCAGTCTGAATTATTTTTTAATTTTAAAAAAGCAGAAAAAAAACTTTTAACCCATTTTAAAGTAAAATCATTAGAAGGCTTTGGTTTAAATACTTTACCATTAGCTGTAAGTTGTGCTGGAGCAACATTAAATTATATAGAAAATACTCAAATGAAAGCTCTTAATCAATTTAAATCTATTTCTAATTATTCGATTACAGATTTTTTGATTATAGATGCTTCAACTAAAAAAAACTTAGAACTTTTTAGTACTAGTAGAGATAATCTTTTTCAAGGTTCACTTTTATCAACAATAGATCAAACAAAAACTCCTATGGGAGGAAGATTGATAAGGAATTGGTTATTAAATCCATTATTAAATATCAGTTTTATAAATAAAAGATTAGATATTATCGAAGAATTAGTATTAAAAAATACTATGAGAATGGATATAAGAGAAACTTTAACAAATATTAGAGATATGGAAAGATTATCAGGTAGAACTTCCATAGGTTTATCGAATGCAAAAGAGCTAGTATCATTAGGAATTAGTTTTAATGCTTTACCTAAAATATCTGAGATTTTGAATAAAAATGATAGTAATTTTTCTCAATTATTAAAAAATATCCCTCAGGAAATAATAGATATAACAAAAAAAATTGATGAAACTATTATAGATACGCCTCCTCATATTATTACTGACGGTGGATTAATAAAATATGGAGTTAATGAAGATTTAGATAAAATTCAAGATTCATTAAAAGAAGCTAAAGAATGGTTAACAAAATTAGAATTAGAAGAACGAGAAAAAACAGGGATAAAATCTTTAAAAGTATCGTTTAACAAAAATTTTGGCTATTTTATAGAGATAACAAATTCAAATAAACATCTTGTGCCAAAAGATTATATACGAAAACAAACACTTTCTAATAATGAGCGTTTTATTACGCCTGAATTAAAAGAGAAAGAAACTTTTATTTTAAAATCGGAAGATAAAATAAAAGAAATGGAATATAATCTTTTTTGTGCTTTAAGAGATGAAGTTGGATTACTTACAGAAACTATTCAAAAAATTTCTTTTGAAATTGCAAAACTAGATATTTTTTCTAACTTTGCAGAATTAGCTTTAAAAAATAGATATGTTAGGCCTATTTTTACAGATGAAAATGAAATAGTTATAGAAGAAGGACGACATCCTGTAATAGAACAGATTTTACCTTCAGGTGAATTTATTGCAAATGATATTTATCTAAATACAAATGATTCTACTCTAATGATTCTTACAGGCCCTAATATGGCAGGTAAATCAACTTTTATGAGACAATCGGCTTTAATAATAATTCTAGCTCAAATAGGTTGTTTTGTTCCTGCTAACTATGCAAAAATAAGTATTTGTGATCGTATTTTTACTAGAGTTGGAGCAATTGATGATCTATCAACAGGACAAAGTACTTTTATGGTTGAAATGAATGAAACAGCAAATATATTAAATAATGCAACAAATAAAAGTTTTATTCTTTTAGATGAAGTTGGACGAGGTACGAGTACTTTTGATGGTGTAAGTATCGCATGGGCTGTGAGTGAATATATAACACAAGAAATAAAAGCAAAAACAATTTTTGCGACTCATTATCATGAATTAAATAAACTAGAAGAAAAAATACAAGGGGTTAAAAATTATCAAGTAGCAGTTCAAGAAACAGCTGAAAAAGTTATTTTTTTACACAAAGTTATAAAAGGTGGTACAGATAGAAGTTATGGTATAGAAGTAGCTAGATTAGCTGGATTACCTCAAGCTGTTATTAATAGAGCAAGAGATATTCAAACAGATATAGAAAAAAGAAGTAGAATACAAGCAAGTTTATTAAAAAAAGTTTCTGATCAAAATATTGTAGAAAAAAAATCACAATTATCTTTATTTGAGATTTAATTGCTATAAATTATCCAATGTGTTTGTTTAGGAATGTTTTTAAAACATTCCTTACGGATTATTATTCCCATTTAAGAACACATTTCCTTTTATTAATTATCACCAAATTCTTGAGGTTATATATTTATCAAATATTTCATCTTTGCTTATCAATAACATATTTTCAGCTTTACTTTGTGCAACGATTAATCTGTCAAAAGGATCTCTATGATGCAAAGATAACTCTTCAAGACTGAAAATATGGTTTGGTTCTACAGAAATAATTTTAATACCTGAATTTTTTGTTTCATTTATTAAATCTCTAGTAGAATATGAAATATCAAGTTTACCCAAACTTCTTTTTATAGAAACTTCCCAAAAGCTAATAATACTAACAAATAATTCCAACTTAGGATTCTTAATTATTTCTAGAACATTTTTTGATAATACATTATCACCATTTAACAACCAAATTAACACATGAGTATCAAGTAAGTATTTCATTAATACATATATTCCTTAAAATCATCTAATGGTTCATCAAAATCATCAGCTATATATTTAACAAAACCTTTTAATTTTCCAAATATTTTTCGTTCTTCTTGTACTTCTAATGACTTATCAAAATCATGAGTCTTATTACTATCAAACTTAGGGATAATCTTCTTTTGCTCTTGCTGTAATTTATATTTATTAACTAAAAATTCAACATAATCAAATATTTGAGATTTCATATTTTCTGGCATAATATGAATTTTAGAAAAAAGTTCTTGTTCATTTATCATAATATTTCCATCCTACTATTATTTTACTTATTGTAGCATAATTTGATTTTATTTTTTTAAGAAGATTTTATTCAACTTTAACTACTTTCCCATAAATTGTTCTTGTCCAACCATTTTCAAAACCATGGTTATTTGCAATTAGATATCCTCTATTTTTGTCTTTTTTTGTTACTTTATGAGCATCAATATATCTGCCTTTTACCTTGCAAAAAACAATATCACTGATTTCATATTCTTCAAATTTTTGAAAAGTTAATAGCGAACCACTTTTTATTATTGGAAGCATAGAACTTCCAAAAACTTTCATTTTTCCCTGAGAATTTTGATTGAGTTCTTCTATTAACCTTAGATATTTACTACCCATTAATTAATTTTAATTTTTTATTCAAGGTACTTTAATAATAATAGCAGTAAAAAACTTTGTACCTTATTTCATATTTACTGCTGATGGTAATTTTGCTAGTTGATCAGAATTTAAGATAGCTTTCTTTTGTAAAAAATTCTCTAAAGCTTCCATTCTTAGTTTAGATTCTACAGCTAATTTTTCTTTCATTATTTTTCGTATAACATCAGAACTCGAATGAGGCGAAATCAACATTTTTTCTATTTCAAGTTGTTTAAGATCAATTTCTGCCTTAAATTTTATAGAAATTTTCTGAAAATCCATATTCATTAATCTCATTTTATCTTTTTGAGCAGGAGTAAGATTTAAAACCCCCCAATTTATTGCAAGAGAATTTGTTGACTCTATAGGTGGTCTTGGAAGTTTTCTATCATCTGCAAAAGCAGTCAAAGAAAAAGCAAATGACAATAATAAAGATAAAAGAATCTTTTTGTTTATATCATTGAAAAAAATAATCTTATTTATCATTAAAGCCCAATATCCTCTATATCAAGATCATCTTTTTTACTTTCCGTAATTATGTCTATAGAGTCTGATTTATAATCCATACCTGATGAAAAAATATAATTTTCAGAATGTTCTGTAATATTCACATTTGGATCTGCTGCAATCTGAGTAACAGGAGCAAATCTTGAAAAAGGCATTATAATCATTGCTGTTATTGCGGCTGCAATTGATAATTTAGAAAATTTATTTCTTGTAAAAGTACTAAATATTTTTATTTTAGATTCTTTTTCTTCAAGTGATTTAATTAATTTAGAAGAAAAACCTATATTCAATGCTGGTTCGTATAATTTTGCTGTTACTTTTTTCAAATTATTAATAGTAACAAGTTTCTCTTCGCATACAGCACAATTTTCTAAATGCGCTAAGATTTGAATTCTGTCTTCTCCAAAAATTTCATTATCAGCATAAGCAGATAAATCTTCATACAAAGTATGTTCAACATCTAAGCCAATTTTTGACATTAAGCTATCTAAAAAGCTATCTTCATCATACGAATAAAATTCTAATTCTTTTATAGAATCTGATTGTTTAGAGATTGCTGTATAAGTTTCTTCACAAGGATAACACTCACCCAAATGATTTCTTATTTCTAAAGAATTTTCAATATTCATCTCATTATCATAGTATTCTGAAAGAGTATCAAAAGAGATATGTTTTACATTCTCTATTTTTTCAAAAATGGCATTTATGAAACTATCTGAAACTTCTATATTATCAATATTTAATTTTTTTACGGATAAAGTTAAGGTTTTGTATGAATTAAAAATCGCACTACATTTAGAGCAAGCAAGCACATGCTCTTCAACTTGATGTGAATTTTTGTCATCAAGCTCATTATCAAAATAACTATTTATTAAACTTATATCTATACAACTCATAATCTTTTCGGCTCCTTAAAATATAAGGACAACTCCTTTATCATCATCTCTCTTGCACGTGACAATCTTGATTTAACCGTACCTATGGTTATTCCTAAAATATCTCCAATTTCTTCATAAGAAAGAGATTGGTTATCTTTCATTACTATCAATAACCTAGATTGTTCTGGCATTGCTCTTAATGTTTTATCAACAAAAATTTTCCACTCTTCACTTAATAAAATCTCTTCAGGGATTGGTGAAGGATCTTCAATTTCTCTCTCTCTTTGTTCGCCAGAATCATCATCTGAAAACATTTCGCTTAGAGAAACCTCGTTCCTATCACTCTCCTTTCTTTTTTTACTATAGTAAGTAGTGATTGCTATTCGATTCAACCAAGACTTAAAGGAGGAGTAAGTTTTTACCTTACCTATAGAATTATAGACTTTTACCCAAACTTCTTGTGCAAGATCTTCAACACTATCCTTATCAGGTAACATCCTGAAAAGGAGACTAAAAACAAAGCGTTGATACTTTCTTACTAATTCAGCAAAAGCTCCCTTATCGCCTCTTTGGCATCTTCGAATAAGCTCTTCTTCAATTTCGTTAACCATCATTAAGCTTATTCAATATTGTTCCTTATATATATAGACGCAAGTTTTGCTAAAAAGTTCCATGAAGTTTTGTAAATAATTAGAACTCGGTGTTCTCTATTATATCCATAACCATATTTTTATATTTTTCTAAAAGATTAGAGACCTTTACAGCATCATCACCATCAGCATATAAACGAACTATTGGATCTGAAGCAGATGGTAAAATCAAAGCCCAACTTCCATCTGGCTCATGTACTTTTATCCCATCAAGAAGATCTACTTTTTGACCTCTAGTTTTTTCTACCAAATTTCTAATAACAGTACCTTTTTTCTCTGTAATACATGGAACAGTATCAGTTAAGAAATTTATTTTAGGAATATCTTTTAATATACTAGATATTTTTTCATTTTTCCTACTTAAAAGAGTGGCAAGTTTTGCTGTTGCAAACATAGCATCAAAACCACAATGGAAATAAGGGAAAATAAATTTACCACCACTTATTGCAGAAAGAATAGCCCCTCTATTTCTAGCAGTTTCCATTAATGATCTATTATTTGCTTTAGTCATTATAGTTCTACTTCCATATTGAAGTGTTATTTGATCAATAACATTAGGATAATCAACAGGAACAACAATATCTTTACCTGGACTTTCTTCTAAGGTTAGTTTTACCATAAGAGCTAGTAAAATATGATTATCAACAATTTGCCCTTTATCATCAACTAAAATAAGTCTTTCTCCATCACTATCTAATATTGCACCAAAATCAGCTTTTAAGGCTAAAACTACTTCAGAAAGTTGTTTTATAGATGATTCTGTATTAACATTAGGACGACTCATAACATGAGCATTAAGAACTACTGTATCCATTCCTAATTGACCTAATAAAGTTGGTAAAACAACGTTATTTATTTTATAAGCATAATCAAGAACTATTTTTAAAGGTTTATGATTTTTTTCTGTAAAAAAGTCATAAAAACTTTCAGTATATCTTTCTTTTACTCTAGCAGGATAATTAATTTCACCAATTTCTTCTATAGTAGCTCTTCTAAAATCTTGTTTGTAATAGGTTGATTCTATTTTTTTCTCTTGATTTGGAGATATATTAAGCCCTGAAGCATCTAAAAATTCTATGGTAACTTTTTCAGGATTTTCAGAATCAGCTCTTACATGAACACCACCAGCAACGCCTAATGAAGCAATTCTATGTCTTGTTATTGGTATAGGAGTTTCTTCTAAATTTCTTACATCAACTCCAACAGATAAAATTCCTGAAAATAAAGCTCTACTAATTAATCTAGCAGCTTTACTTTGATCTCTACTGATCGTTACGCTTTTTCCAATTCCTATGGTTGCACCATAAGCAGCACCAATTGTTACACAAAGTTCTGGAGAAATATCAAGATTAATAAGACCTTTTACACCACCTTCACCAAAAAGACTTTTTTGAGCACCAGTTCCCCAAACTAAACTATCTTTTACAACTGATGATGATTCTATATTTTTAGATGGCCATACTCTTACTTCTGGTCTTACTTCAGATTTGCTTCCTAAAACACAATCATCACCTATAACAGCTCCTTCTAAAATTCTAGCTTCAGATTTTACTTTTGCATTTTTACCTAAAATACAGCCACTTAATGAAGCATGTTTATCAATATAAACTCCATTCCATAAAACAGGTCTTTTTAAAGAAGCTCCATCAGAAACAACAACATTATCACCTATTATGGTATTTTCTGATATTTTTACATTTTTACCAATATAACAATTATTTCCAATAACGCAAGGTGATTCAATAACAGCAGAAGCTTCTATTACAACACCTTCTCCGATAAAAATACCTTTTTCTTTTTCTTCATAAGGTACATTTATATCTACTTTTCCATTTAAAACATCATAATTTGAAGATCTATAAGTATCTAAACTACCAACATCACACCAATATCCTTGGGCAATGTATCCATATAAAGGTTCATTATTTTTTAATAAAGCTGGAAATAAGTCTTTAGAAAAATCTTTTTCTGCATTTGGTTCAAGATATTTTAAAACTTCTGGTTCTAAAATATAGATTCCAGTATTTATTGTATCGCTAAAAACTTCACTACTAGTTGGTTTTTCTAAAAATCGCTCTATTTTTCCATCATCATCTGTTATTACTACACCAAATTCTAAAGGGTTTGTAACTCTTGTAAGAACTATGGTAGCTTTAGAGCCTTTTGATTTATGAAAATCTATAGCATCTTGCAAATTAAAATCAGTTAAAGCGTCTCCACTTATTACAATAAAAGTTTCACCTAGTTTATCTTCTATGTTTTTTACACAACCAGCTGTTCCTAAAGGAGCACCTTCTTCTATAGAATAAGAAACATTTGCATTAAAATCCTCACCTGTTTGTAAATAATTCTCTATTACTGTAGGCAAGTAATGAAGCGTTACAATTATATCTTTTATCTCATATTTTGTTAATAAATCAACTATATGACCTATAATAGGCTTATTTACTATAGGAACCATAGGCTTAGGAATAGAACAAGTAAGAGGTCTTAACCTTGTTCCTGAACCACCTGCCATCAAAACTGCTTTCATAATTGCAAACCTTTCTTAATATTGATAAGTAAACGTTAATGTATTATACATTAGTTTATCTAATCTTATATAATCAAAAATAGGCTAAATAAAAAACTATTTTAAGTTAAAATAATTTTAGCAATAGTTTGAAGTTGCATAAAAGATGTTCCTTCATAAATTTTACCTATTTTAGAATCTCTAAAATATTTTTCTGCTGGATAATCTTTTGTAAAACCATAACCACCGAAAACTTCTATACATTGAGACGCTACTTTTTCTGCAACATGAGAAGAAAAATATTTAGCCATTGCAGCTTCTTTTATATAATCTTTTTTAGCATCTTTTATTCTAGCAGCATTATAAACCATAAGTCTTGCAGCTTCTGTTTCTACAGCTAATTCAGCTAATTGAAATTGAAGTGCTTGGAAACTTGAAATAGATTTTCCAAATTGGAATCTTTCTTTTGAATATTTTATTGCATGTTCTAATGCACCTTGTGCAACACCAATCATTTGAGCTCCAATTCCTATTCTTCCTTCATTTAAAGTTTCAATAGCTACTTTGTAACCTTTACCTACTTCCCCTAAAACATTTTCTTTAGGAACAATACAATCATCAAGAACAAGCTCACAAGTGCTACTAGCTCTTATTCCTAATTTATCTTCTTTTTTACCTATAGAAAAACCAGTAAAACCTTTTTCTACAACAAAAGCTGTTATTCCTTTATAACCTAAATCTTTATTTGCATTTGCAAAAACTATAAAAATGTCAGATTCATTTGCATTTGTGATCCAAAGTTTTCTACCATTTAATAAATAATGATCTCCTTTATCTTCAGCTTTAGTTTCAAGAGCAAAAGCATCACTACCAGAACCAGCTTCTGATAAAGCATAAGAACCAACAAATTGAGTTGCAAGTTTTGGCAAATATTTTTGTTTTAATTCTTTACTTCCCCATCTTACAAAAGCGTTATTTACTAGAGTATTTTGAACATCAACTAAAACTGATGGTGACGCATCAACTTTAGCAAATTCTTCTATCAATAAAATTGAGTTAAAAAAAGTGCTTCCTGCACCTTCATATTCTTCTGGTATTTCTATACCCATTACTCCAAGATCAAAAAACTTTTTTAATAAATTTTTATCAAAATGAGATTCTTCATCCATTTTTTTTACTAATGGTTTTATATTTTCTTCAGCAAAGCTTTTTACTGTATCTCTAAACATTATTTCTTCTTCTGAAAAATGAGTTAAAGGTGAGAAATTAGACATATTAATATTTCCTATAAAATTGATATTTTAATAATTACAGACAATAATTTTATCACATTAAAATAAAATGAAAAATTGATTGATATTAATTTTAATAGATTTATAATCGGCAATAAAAATTTAATAAAACTAAAATTACATTGTAAATACCTATTTTAAAGCAGATAAAATTTCATTAAATTGAAGTTGAACCATTAAAGCCTCATTTAATTGAGCTTTTGTAATTATTTCAGAATCTAATAAAAAATTACCTAAAAGAGGTCCTTTTGATTCTCCACCAGCTTCATAATTAGCACCAGATCTTGTTGCGGCACGACTTCTATTACTTGCTTCAAAATTTTGTACTGAAACTCTATGAAGTTGTATAATTTTATCAAGTTTTTCTACTGGAATATGACCTAAAAATGCTAACCATTCTCCAATTCTCAATCTCATTTCTTTATCTTGTGGAGCATCGTTGGCTCTTTTAAATAAAATATATTTTGCCATATAAACAGAATATACTTTGTATATAAAATTTACCATACTCAAATTTGAATAAGCTTCAGAATAAACTAAAGATAAAGACTTAAAACCATCGCAAGGTTTTATAAATTGATATATTTCTACTGGTGTAGATAAATTACCTAATGCTTTTTTAGCACTTTCTGTAGGAATAGGAATTATATATTTTAATGTTTCATTTATAGACATTATAGGCTTACTATTAGTTTTATCTACAGGATCTTTTGGTTTTAAGTTAAAAGTTCCTGTTAAAGTTAGACCTTTAGAAAATTTCATTTCTACTGTATTTCCACTAGGTCTTGGAGGTAAAGTAGATGGTGGGGCTGATGGTGCAGGCATTGTTGGTATAAATTTTTTAACAGTATTCATTTGATGAACACCTGATGAATTGAAATTTGGTGCTGGTGGTGGAGATGCAGGTTGTCCAATAATTTGAGGTGGTGCAGATGGTGGAGCTGAGGGAGGTGTAGTATTAGGACGAGATGGTGGAGATGTTTGAGCTGCTGTAGTTGCATTATTACTTTTAATTGAATTTTGCAAAATTAGACTAACTTCAGACATAACGCTTTGTTTTACTTCTTCATTTAAAGTAGTAGCTAATTTATTGAAGATTGGAAAAACAGGGATACTTTGTATATGTAATTGCCTTAAAACATTCCAATTTAATTCTTCTAAAACTTTTTGTTGGGTGTCTTTAGGAAGAACAGCTAATATTCTACTAACAACAGAAAAAGGATCTGCAGTATGAGATTGAGCAACACCATTTACAAGAATCTGAGTAATTTGAGTTAGTGTTTTTTGCTTGTTATCATTATTAAGTAGATTTACTACATTCTCAGCTTCGGATATATCTTTTATAAACATATAATTAAAATTTAAATAAATTCTCAAAAATCATATTATACATTATAAACTATATTACAAAAACTATATACCTTAAAATTTAAAAATATATCAAAGCAATTTAAATTTATATAGCAAAAAAGCAGGAAAAAATTCGTTTCCCTGCTTGGTAAATAATTCTAAAAATCTTTTCTAAAAATTATCTAAATGATAATCCTGAATTAATAAATCTGTTGAAAACATAAGAATCCATAATAAACCTCCTATTTATAATATATATCAAATTTAACTTCTTAATTTCAAAACTATTTAAAAAATAATCCTGAATTAATAAACCTGTTAAACATATAAGAATCCATAATAAACCTCCATTTCAAATACATATTATATTTAGGGGTGTATTTAATACCCACTGTCAATATTTCTTAATTTATTTAAAATTAAGAAACAAAAAATCACTCAATAACAATCTTCTTAGCTTTTTCCTTATCTATTTTAGGAATAACTAACTCTATTACACCATCAGTATATTTAGCTTTTATATTATCCGTATCTACATTACTAGCAAAACTTACTTGTTTTTGAAAAGAACCATAAACTCTTTCTTTTCTGTGATAGTTATAATCGCCTTCTTCTTTTATTTCATTTTTTTGTGCTTTCAAAGTAAGAACATTATTATTTATTGAAATATCAATATCTTCTTTTTTTATACCTGCTAAATCGGCTTTAACGATATATTCATCTTTATTTTCAAGAACATCCACAGGAGGATGAAAGTCTAAACCTTTAGGGTCTTTCCAAAAATCAGTAAACATTCTGTCTATTTGATTTTGAATTGTAGCAACTTCTTGTAATGGTTCCCATTTTACTAATCTCATTTTTTATCCCTCCGAAAAAATATTTTTTTATTAGCACTCACTATTATTAACTGCTAACAAGAATAATATTATCATTTATTAGCACTCTTGTCAAGTGAGTGCTAATAAATTATTTCTAAAATATTTTTGTTTATATTATTAATAAGCTTAAAATATTTCAATTTATCATTATGTAATACTGAGATGATATATAATAAAATCTGATTTATTTGAATAAAAATAAAAATTTTAAATGACTTATAGCATACAAAAAATAGAATATCTGATTGATCAACAAAAATTTAATCTCATCATAAATATTCTAAATCATGAACAAGAAAAAAATGATTTAAGTTATTATTTTTTAGCTAAATGCTATCTTTTACAAGAAAATTATTTATTAGCTTATGAAAATATTCAAAAAGCAGTTAATATTTCACCTTATGGTTTTTATAAAAATGATATTTTTTCTGTTTTATTAAATGAATTGTCAACTTGTGGGAAAATAGAAACTAATAGGCAAAAAATTATTATAGATAGTTATGATAAATTTTCAACTCATGCAAGAGCTATTTATCCTTTTGCAGATTGTATTACTTTATCAGAATTAGAAAAACTTAATTATTTAAAAGCAGATTATTTTATCATTCCAAATTGGTTATCGCCATCTCATCCCATTTATGAAAAAATTGAAGAGTTAAATATTCCTGTAATATCAATGATTGTAGACAGAATTATTCATGCAGAAGAACATATAAAACCTAATTTAATTTATGCTGATTTAATTGTTTGTATGGAAAATTATGCTGTCGAATTATATAAAAAGCAAGGTTTTGAAAATGTTATATACATACCTTGTGCAGGTTCTGTTGGTTATGATCCTTATATATATCCACCAATAAAAACGGAAAAAAAATATGATTTGGTTTTTTTAGGGAATATAAAATCAAATTATACTAACTACATTTATAATAATAGAAAAAAAATCTTAGATAAATTAGAAGAGCTTCAAAATAAATATAATATATTAATAAAATCAACCCCTTCTTATAATGAATATGTAACTTTAACCTCAGAAGCAAGAATTTGTTTAGATAGTACTATAGATAGCAAAGCTTTAAATTATAGGGTTTTTCAAGCTATGGGTATGGGTGTTTTATGTTTTTCAGAAGATGATAATGATATGGTAAAAGAGCTTTATACAGATAAGAAAGACTTAGTTTTATATAATACAGATAATTTAGAAATTTTAATTAATTATTATCTTAATAATCAAGAAGAAAGTAATAAAATAGCAAAAAATGGACAAATTAAAACAACTCAAAATTATACTCATTACCATTTTATAAAACAAGTAATTGATGAAGCTAATAAAATGGATCTTAAAAAAAGTCAGAAAAAAAACTTAAGTCAAAATACAATTTCTATGTACAAAGGTATTATGTATTATTATAAAAAAGATTATATTAAAGCAATAAGCTATTTTGAGAAAATTATAAATAATAATAATAATGAGAAAAACAATAATATTTTTGTTCAAAAATTATGCTTATATGAAGAAAATAAATCTCAAGAATTAGAGTTTGAAATAAACAATATATTTAAAAATAATGAAAATAATGTTTTAATAGCATTTAATTATTATATTTTTTTATTTTTTATAAAAAAAGAACCTGATAAAAACTTAATTGCTAATATAAAATCAAAATTAGAATCAAAACAATTTGATTATACAGGGCTTATTTTTCTACCAAAAAATCAACCAGATTTTGAACTTTTTTATAAATTAAACCATGGTGAAATTATTTTTGAACATGGTATAAATTCAGAAATTTTTATCAATAATTTTTATTTATTACTCTTAAAAATAATAGAAACTTTTAGATAATTTCTTTAATAGTGATACAAATACCTATACTTATCACATTATATTAAGTTACAATTGTAAATGTATAATTTAAATAAGTCTTCATATATAAAAAATTTTAGAACTAAATAGTAAATAGTTTTTAATTTTATAATCAATAATTTTTTATATATAAATTCATTTTCAATATATTTTTGTTGGTTAAGGTAAATGAAACAAAAAATAATAAAGTTTTTAATAGGTATAGTAATGATAGTAGTTTTTATACTTACCTATTTTACAGCTAACTTTGGAAAGATTATTGAATCAAGTCTTTATGACAAAAGATTTGATATAAGAGGTGAAAGAGAAGCTAGTAAAGATATAGTAATAGTTGCAGTAGATAATTTTTCTATGGATGAATTAGATATATGGCCTTGGCCAAGAGATTATCATGCTCAAATAGTAAAAAATCTAAAATCTTATGGAGCTAAAGTAGTTTCATTTGACGTTTCTTTTACAAAACCATCAAAAGATCCTCTAAAAGATCAAGTATTTGCAGAATCAATGAAAGAAGCTAAAAATGTTGTTTTGGGTAGTATGTTTATAGGTGGTTCTTTTAGTAAAGTTCAAAGCTCTTCAGGAGAAGCCGAAGAATCAGCTTCTTATACAGCACCTGATTATTTTGAAGAAATGATACCTGATATTATAAAATATGGTGCCGTTAATTTTGATAGGGATATGGATAAATCTATAAGGTCTGGTCAAATTTCATTTGATATAGGTGATTTAATGCCATCTAGTCAAGTTTTTAATGAAAAATATGAACCTTCATTAGCATTACAAACCATAAAACAATTTAAACCAGAAAGATACAAGGAATTAATAGCAAAATATAAAGATGAAAAAATTCTTATAAATTTTGCAGGGCCTTCAAAAACCTATAAAACAGTTTCTTATTCTAGTGTTCTTAAAGGTAATGATGGACTTCTTGAAAAAGGAGCAAAAAGCTGGAGTGATGTTTTTAAAGATAAAATAGTATTAATTGGTTCAAATGCAGAAATTTTACATGATAATTTCTCTACTCCTTTTACTGGTGTTCCTCTTATCGGAGGTTTATTAGGAGAAAGAGATAGAGATGAAATGCCAGGAGTTGAAATCCATGCCGCTTTAATTGATACTTTATTAAATGATATTCAATATACAAAAGCACCAATAGAACTTGATATGGGAATTGTGTTTTTATTAGGTCTTGTATCAATGATAATTTCGATATATTTAAATCCTTTTGCAGGAACATTAGCAATACTAAGTACATCTATTATTTATTTAATTGTAAACGTAACTGTTTTTTGGCAAAATAGATTATGGCTTGACATGTTCGCTCCTTTAGCAATAAACGTATTTGTTTTTGCTGTTGTTTACTCATATAGATTCTTTATTGAAGAAAAAGAGAAAAGAAGAGTTAGAAATATCTTTAAGAGATATATGTCTCCAGCATTAGTTGAGGAAGCACTTAAAGATCCTGGTAAAATACCAACTCTTGATGTTTGTGATAAAAAATTTGTAACTGTTCTTTTTTCGGATATAGCAGGTTTTACTACAATGTCTGAGAAATTTCCTCCTGAAGAAGTAAAAAGAGTTTTAGATGAATATTTAACTGCTATGACTCAAATTGTATTTGATAACAAAGGTGTTTTAGACAAATATATTGGTGATGCTATTATGGCTGTATATGGAAATATTGGAAGCGAAGATCATCCAACAAATGCTTTTAGAACAGTAAAAACAGCTATAGAAATGACAGATAAAATGAAAGAATTAAGACAAAAATGGGTTGCAGAAGGTTCTATTGCTATGCAAATAAGAATTGGTATTCACTCTGGTGAAGCTTTAGTTGGAAACTTCGGTTCTCCATTAAAAATGGATTATACCGTAATAGGAGATACAGTTAATACAGCAGCTAGACTTGAAGGTTTGAATAAAGATTTTGGAACTACTGTAATGATAAGTCATTCAACTTATGAACTTATAACTGATATGGTAAATGTAAGAAGCCTTGGACCAGCATCTGTAAAAGGTAAATCTGAAAGTTTACATGTATATGAAGTATTAAGTATTAGTGAAGTTGGTCAAGGTAAATTGACTGAAGATAAAAACAACAGTAAGAAAACCAATTGGGGTAAAAATGACAAGAAAACTAATTGGTCAAGAGGAAGTAAAGATACTACTTGGAAATAAGTATTTAGAATTAATTAATGTCCATTTTTGTATAAGTGAAGGGTGAAAAGTGATGAGTGATGAGAAAGAATCTTGCAGGGATTTGATTCATCAAATCCTTTATATAATTTCAGGATGTTATTTAATTTCTGATCCTAGATGATTTCTAAAATACTGAGCTTTTTTTCAAAAAAAAATAACTTTTATACTGAAGAAAAGCTCTTTTTTACTGAAGAATATTTAAATACATTAAAAGATGAAATAATGAAATCATCTTATTTAAAAAAAAATAATTTAAATTATAATTTTTCAGGAACTTTGGGATTTACCATTGTTTTTAAAAAAGGCTTTGAGAAAGAAGTAATTAAACGTTTTCCTTTTTTTGATAAGTATCTTGAAAAAATATATAATGATGATTTTAATGTTTATTATCTAAATCCATTAGTTATGAGTTCAGGTTCAAAAATAAAAAAACATGTAGATCATAGCCTAAGAAGTTATTATATAAATGTTGATTTACCAAAGTTAGTAAACGTTCTTTATGTTCATATTCCTATTCTTGAAGGGGGTAATTTGATCCTTTATGAAGAAAAAAAATTTATTGCTAAAATAAAACCTGAAAAAAATAAATTATTAAAATTTAAAGGAACACTTAAACATGAAGTAACACCTGTTATAATTAAAAAAGAAAATGAAGTTAGAATAAGTCTAGTTTGTGAACAATATTCTATAGATAAGGATATTCTTACAAAAATACCAGATTTTTTAATTCTTTCTTCTGCTCAATTTAGTGATTTTTTAGAAAATGAAATGGAGTTATGATGGGTACATTAGAAGTTACAAAAGAGAAATTATATAATTTCTCATCTTTTTTAAATGAAGATGGTTTTGCTGCTCAAGTATATGAACCAGATGAAAATAATATAATTTATCAACTTTTAATTCCTATAACACCAAATGAAGGTGAAACGGAAGAAGAAACACCTTTGATACAAGTAATGTTTGTTGAAGATGTTTTAGAAGTTTCTGGACATATTACAAAAGAAATTAATGATACTTTTATTCTTCAGTTTTTTGTTCCTATTCTTATAAATAACCAAAAATTTGATATTAATGAAATGAATATATTTTTATCTTATCTAAATAAGCTTGTTCCAATTGGATATTTTGGAAATGGAGTAGAAGGAATATTTTTTAGACATACAGTTGTTACCAACGCAAAAAATATTGAAAGAGAAACATCATTAGAAATAGTTAGACTTATTTCTTTTTTTACTAAAAGATTTTATAAAAGAATTTTAGCTCTTGCAGAAGGAAATAAAACAAAAGAAGCTCTTTTAAAAGAATTAGATGATGAAATAAAAGGGTTAAATCTTTAATTAAACTTGAATATTTTAAAATACACAAGGGCGTATACGTCCTGTGTGTGATATAAAAATAAAAGAAAAAATAGGAAACAAGTAATGAAAAAGAGAATAACTTTAATTTTATTAATCTTATTATTTTTAAGTTTTGCTGAAACAATTAGTGTTGCTAAAACTTATTCTGAAGAATTTTCAATTAAAAGCAAAGATAAGTTAACTAATGTTACAGGAGAAATTGATTTTCCAACTTATGAGAATGTTAAGTTCCCCCTTATTTTAATGGTTCCTGGTACAGGTTTATTTGATAGAGACGTTTTATTTGGTGAATCATATACTGAAAAGGATAAGATATTTAAAGATTTATCTGAAAATTTAATTGAAAAAGGTATTGCCACTGTTAGATTCGATAAAAGAGGAATAAAATGTAAATGTAATAATGATAAATTTACCAAAAATTATTATAAGGAATATGTGAATAAAGACATAACAATACAACAAACCCCTGAAGCCCTAAGAGATGATATTGAAGAAGTTTATAATTATGCAAAAAATAATTCAAGAATAGACACTGATAAGATTTTAATATTGGCTCACTCAGAAGGATCTGTACATGTTGCCTATCTTGTAAAAAATAAAAAAATTAATCCGAAGGCAATTCATTTTATGGGAATGATAAGTGAAAGTCCAGCCAGTCTTATTAAGTGGCAAATGGTAGATAGAATAAATGATATTATTTTGTCATTGGATAAGAATAAAGATAATAAAATTACAAATACCGAATTAGATAAGGCACAAGGATTTAATGCTACTTTTGCAAAAGCCTATAAAAAGGAGAAAAATGGGTATTGGAAAAAATCTGATTTAATTAAAAAATTAGAAAATGATTATTTAGAAACTAAAAAGGATGCAATATCACATAAAGATTCAGAGGTAATTTTTGGATATAACTCTTATAAATGGTGGAAAATGTTTTTTGAAGATAATAATAAAGTTATAAATAATTTACTTGAATATGAAGGTAAGATTTATGTCCACAATGGAGACATAGACAGTCAAACGCCAGCTACTAGAGAATTTAAATTTATTAAGGAAGTAGAAAATAAATTTAAAATAAAGCCAACTTTAAAGTTATATAAAAATAAAGGCCATACATTATCAAATGATCGTTTATTTGGACCAATAGATGACAATTCAAAAAGAGAATTAATTAAATATATTGAAGAAAGTGTAAAATAAAATACGGCACACAGCATTGTGTATATGAACGGACTCAGTGGATATACAAGTATTCGTTGATTAACTTACTTTAATAAAATATAATGAATATGTTTGATGAATCAAACCGCTTTTATATATTGTTTGTAGTAGTTTAAAGAAAAAGGAGAAAAAGTGAAAGGATATATAGTTTTTAATGGTAATATTCAATTTGAAGCAGATTTTATTGATAAATTTAGGAATTTAATATTATCCTCACATCATTCTGATCCTATTGTAAAAGATTCAAAAAAAGTTTTATTAATAACTGCTGCATGGCAAAAAAGAGAATTTCAAGAAAGTCATGTAAAACAAGCTTTATATAATATTGGATTACAACCTAAATTTAAAGATGGTTTTGATCAAAACATACAAAACCTTTCTGTATATCATGATTTTAATATTTTTAAGAAAGAAGAAGATAAATTACATGCTTTTTATCATTCAAAACAAAAACTAATACAAAAAGTAAAGGAATTTTATAGAGAAAAAAATTCTGGACTAATTTCAATTTTTCAAAAACAAATAAAAAATCTCAAAAAAACTTTTAGACAATTAACATTACATCAAATATTAAGTTACAATCCTAAAAAAAATAACGAAAATTTTACAGATTATAATCAATTTCAACTACTTTATCATTATGCTTGTTTAGATATTCAAAATACAATGACTCAAATAAAAGAGAATGATTCTTTAATGACGAATGTATGCAAAGAAATAGATGATTATTTTTTTATTAACTCTAATATTAGCAAAAATGAAACATATATAGCATTAAGATAAAGATTAAAAGAAAGGATTCTTTCATCAAATACAATATTTATTTTTGGTGGTCATGTCGCAGTTCTTTATAATAGACTTAATTTTTTTAAATTAAAAGATACTTTTGCAGAAGCATTAAATAGAGGAACTAATTTTTATACAGTTTCTGCTGGTTCTCTTTCATTATGTGAAAATATTATAGTTTTTGATGATAATTCTAAAGAATGGGAAACAAATTCTAATATGTTTGATTTTGAATATTTTGATTTGGGTTTTAGTTTAGTAAAAAAAGTTCAAATTTTTCCACATTGCAAAGATTATATAAATATGAAAGATCCAGAAACTATTTCATACACTTCTCATCGTTTTGATAAAAACTTATGTGTTGGAATGGATCAAAATTCCTTTTTATTATTAGAAACTTATGAAGAAAATGGAAAAGAATATGAAAAGTTTACTTCCATAGGAAAAGAAGAAGGTTTATATCTATTTAATAAAGATGGTTCTATTCATACTACAAAATATGGAGAAGAATTAGTTTTACCTGGTACTAAAATATATGAAAAAATGAATTGATTGGATATAATAGTTAATATAGGTATTTTTTTTAGAGTTTAAAATGATTGAACCAGATAACCTTTTAGGTAAACTTCTTTTAAAGAAGGGGTACATTACAACATCCCAATTAATGATGGGGTTGGACTTTCAAACTAATCTTGACAAAAAAAACTGGGTTCCTTTAGGGGAAATTTTAATAAGATATAAGTATATTACAAGAGAAAAACTTAATGAAGTTTTGGAAGAACAAAAAAAACTAACTGAAAAAAGATTGAATGAACCTTTTTATCAACCATTGCCTCAAAGAATAAGTACAGCAACTAATAGACCTATGTCTAATGAATCTAAAGATAAAACTTCAGAACCAGCAAAAATTCAACCTCATCAATTTAAAATAACTAGCTTAGGCAAAAATACTTTTTCAAATGAAGTGCAAAAAGTAAAGGAAGAAATAAAAAAAACTCAACAATTCGATTCAAAACCAGATACTTCATCGCCACCTGCTGTTCCATCTTTAATACAAAAAGATAGAGAATCAAGAAAACCATTAGGAGAAATACTTGTTGAAAAAGGTCTTATAACAAGGTATCAATTAAGTACAGCACTTCAATATCAAGCTATTTTACCTCCAACTCATTACAAACCTATAGGTGAAGTAATGATAGATATGGGCTTGATAAATAGAGAGCAACTTCAAGAAGCTTTAACACAACAGCCTAAAAAAGAAGGAAATACAATAGGTGAAATTTTAAAAAAACTTGGTTTTATAAACGAACAGCAACTCTCTGCTGTACTTTCTCAACAACATTCTGTTGGTGGTAAACATGTTCTTATAGGTGAATTGCTAGTTCAACATGGTTTTATTTCAAAAGAAAATCTTGAAGAAGCTTTAAAAATTCAAAAATCTATTGATAATAAAGTTATTTAATTTAAAATTTAAATTACAGATTTAGAAATATTAAATAATGACTGTAAATATAGATTTATAGATAAAATAACCAGTTAAGCATAACTTTCACTTTTTACTTAGAAAAACCAGCATATTTAGAAAAAACTTCTCCTCTTTCGGCAAAGTTTTTAAATCTTCCATAACTAGGAGAACCAGGCGAAAGTATTATAACTCCATTTTCTGGGGTTATTTCTTTAGAAATTCTAACTGCATCTTGCAAATCATTAGCTTCTTTCAAAATAGTTTTCCCCGACAGGATGTCATTATTTTCAAAATTAGCTAATTTTTTTCTTATTTCTTCTGCTATTCTTACACCATTATCAGGCATAGTAATAACAGCATGAATATTTTTAGTAGCTATATATTCAGCTAAATCATTAAAATCTAGCCCTCTATCAAAACCACCTAATAAAATAGTAATTTTTTTATACTTATGAGTTTCCATTGCCGCAACAGCAGATTGTGGTGTTGTTGAGATACTATCATCTATGTAAAGAATATTGTCTATTTTTCCACAAGGATATAATCTATGAGGTAAACCTTTAAAAGAAGAGATAGATTTAACACATTTTTCAAAATCAACACCTAATGCTTTTACAACTGTTAAAGCAGCACAAATATTACCTAAATTATGCTTTCCTGGAATTGGAACTTCAGTAGCACCGAGAATTTTTTTATCTTGATAATAAACAGCATCTTCGTAAACATGAAAACCATTTTTATCATTAAAAAAGAAAATATTATTTAGTTTTTCTTGATCAACATATAAATTTGTATTTTTATCAATTTTATCTATTACAGAAATAGAAGTATCTTTTTGATTAGAAAAAACGTTTAATTTATCTTTATAGTAATTTTCAACACCTTTATGCCAATCTAAATGTTCAGGAAAAAGATTTAATAATAATGAAACTGTAGGAGAACAACCTTCAAAATCAGTTAGTTGATAACTTGATAATTCTATTACCCAAATTTCTGGTTTAGGTTCTACATCAAACATATCAAGCATTGGTGTTCCTATATTTCCGCCTAATGTTACTCTTTTATTTGAATGTCTTAAAAAATGAGTTATAAGACTAGATGTTGTACTTTTTCCTTTAGTTCCTGTTATACAAACAGTTGTATCAGTAGGGTGTTCTGCAAACCATAATTTTGTAGCAGAAGTAAAATAAATACCTTTTTTTAGTGCATTTTGTATTTCATCTTTATAAAAAGTAACCCCTGGTGATTTTATTACAACATCAACTAAATCTAGTTTTTTGCTTATTTCATCTCCAATTGCAAGGTCTAAAAAAGGATCTTGCTTTAGTGTATCTTCCATTTCTTGAGAAAAATGAGAGTCATTAAAAAGAACAAATTTATTAGCAGGAAATTTTTTTCTTAGTAACTTTAAAGTTGACCAACCTTCAGCTCCTAAACCCCAAATACCAACGTTTTTATCTTTAAGATCTTGAATACGCATTTAAAATCCTCATATATTTATCATTTAATCGATGATCTGTTGAAAGAGAAAAGGTTTTATTAATTATTTCTTCTTCATTTTTTATATTTGGTAAAGCTTTTTCATTAAACATTTTTATAACAATATCATTTTTCCATTCATCTTTTTTATTTAGTAATAAAAATGCAGTTATACATTCTTCAACTTCACCAACACATTCAAAAGGTTTATGACCAGAGACACCTATTAACTCTTCAAAACCAATTAATTGAGTTTGATCATCTAATAAATTTTTACCAAAAATAGTTAACATTTTTTCTTTACTTAAAAAAGGTGCTAAAGCTAAGAAAACAAATCTACATTTATCACAGTTCAAACACCATCTATCAACTCTTTTATCTTCTTGAATTTTAAACGCTGAATTACAACTAGTAAAAATATTATGATATTTTTCAAACTTACTAAAAATGCTTCCAATTCCAAGCTCTGATAAAGGTCTTAAAAAAGAGAAATAATTGAAGTTTTTCATTATATGAGAGTTAAAAAAGGAAGAAACATCTCTTTCAAATTCTAAACCTTTACTATATTGGTGATTTATTTCTAAACCATCTTTTATTAAATTTCCAATACTAGCCGATCTTTCATTTGACATAGCAACAGAATCAAAATCATATATGACAGATGCTGTAGCAAGAATAAAAGCAATTATTCCAGATATAGGAACATGACCATTATAAGCACCTTGAGCATTAAGTTCAAATAAAACAGGTGAAAGTTTTCTTGTAACCAAAATATGTTCTAATCCTGAAATTTCAACTGTTTGTTTTATTGCTTTAGGATTTCCTACTGAAAAAAGAATAATATTCTCATTATTTTGTTTTAGAGTCTCAATCGTTACAATAGAATCCTTTCCTCCACCAACAGGAACAACTGTTTTATTTGATAATTTTATTTCCGAAGGAGATGGTTTTTCATTATCAGAAAAAGGAAATTTTATTTTTTCTTTAAGATCTAAATTATTTCTATGAGCAAATTCACCTAAACCATTAATATACAATTTTTCCATAAAAACAGCTGTTTCTTTTGTAATTTTTTGATTTTCTATTACTATTTCATTTGGTATAGCAGCTTTATAATAACTTGAACCAGCTACCAAATGAAGATTTTTTAAACACAAGTCAATTGCTTTTCTTTTTTCTTCTGTAAAAATAGTATTTTCATCTTGATTAGATTTATTAAAAGTAATTTCTTCTGTAAAAAAATAACTATCATCAAAAGCATAATTTAGCTTTGCAACAAAATTTTTTTCATCAAATTCATAAGAAGTAAATCTAAATTTTTTTATTAAATTTGGGTCAAACACATCTATAATTCCTAAAAACATACACAAAAAACTATTACAGATTCTTATTATATATCAAAAACTATGTGATAAAATGATCTTATATTTATTTTTATTTATAAATAGTTAATGTAGATAATATTCTGTAGGGAACGTTTTAAAAACGTTCTCAAACAAACACATTGGATAGTTTATAATATTAATAAAAAATTTGGAGTGAGTATGAAATTAAAAATAGCTTATGGGCGTTTTATGCAGGAAACTAATTCATTTTCGCCTGTACTAACAAAAAAAGAAGATTTTGAAAGAACTCATTTTATGGAAGGAGAAGAACTTGCTTTAGCTTGTTCTCCTAAAAACTATGAAGTAAAAGGTTTTTTAAAAAATCTTGAATTATCTGGCTTTTTAAAAGCAGTTAATAAAAATATCGAAGAAGAAAAAATTGAAATAGAAACTATTCCATTGGTAAGTGCTTGGTCTATTTCTGGAGGACCTGTAGCAAAAGATTTTTTTGATGAAATGGTAACTAAATTTCAAGCAGAGTTAAAAAAAGCAGGTGAGTTAGATGGTGTTTTTGTCGCTTTTCATGGTGCTATGGGAGTGGAAAATGTTAAAAACCCTGAAGTTGTTTTTATAGAAAAAATTAGAGAAATAGTAGGAAATATTCCAATAGCAGTAACTTTTGATTTACACGCTACTTTAAATGAGAAAAAAATGACTAGTATGGATTTGATTATAGGTTATCAAACAAACCCTCATAGAGATATGGCAAAAGTTGGTTTTAAAGCAGGAGATTTATTAATAAAACAGTTAATAAAAAAAATAACCCCTACAAAATCATGGAGGTATTTGCCAATGCTTTTGGGTGGAGGAACTACAGTAGATTTATTCCCTCCAATGAGACATATTTTTCAAAGAATAAAACAAATAGAAGAAGATCCAAGAGTACTTTCTTGTAATGTTTTTATGTGTCATCCTTTTCTTGATGATCCTGATTTAGGTTGGGCTGTAAGTGTTATAACTGATAATGATAAAAATCTTGCAGAGCATATATCAGAAGAATTAGCTGATATGTGTTGGAATGTAAGACATAAAAAACCACCTGAATTTATTGATGTAGAAAAAATGCTAAAAGAAGTAAGAAGTGCTAAGATTGCCAGAAAATTAGGTTGTGTTGCTGTTTGTGATACATCTGATGTAGTAGGAGCTGGTGCTACTGGTGAAAACACAGCAATGTTAAAAGAATTATTAGAAAAAGCAACTGATCTTATTTCTTATGTTCCTATAAGAGATCCTGAAGCTGTTTTAAGTTTATGGGATAAAGATTTAAATAGTGATGTGGAAATTACTGTGGGTGGAAAATTACAACCAGAAATTAATGAACCTGTTTTTTTAAAAGGAAAACTAATATTAAAAAAAGATACTGAAAATTTTTCAAAAGTAGTAGTAATAGATGCTGGGCATATTAAACTAGTTATTACAGAAGGCTATGCAATGCCAATGAAACCTTCTTTTTATGAAGATTTAGGTTTAAGTACAATGAAAGCAGATATTGTAATAACAAAAAACTTTTTCCATTTTAGAATTTATTTTTTATTAAAAAGCAGAAAAACACTTTATGTAAAAACAAAAGGAATAACTGATTTAGATAGAATTTTGACAATTAAAAATAATCATCCTGTTTTTCCTAAAGATGATATTAAAGATTGGAGAGAATTAGATAGAATTAAAAGAGGAATAGAAGAGATAGAAGAAAAAATATCTAATTATGATTATAAATTAGTTAGAAAAAGTAAAAAGAAAGAAATAATTATTTTAACATCTTTTTTAATGCTCTTTTCTTTTTTAATATACAAGTTAATTAAGAAAAAATAGATCTTAACTAGATGGAAGATTGAAACGTTTTAGATCAACTAAATTAGGTTCTCCTTTAAATGATATTGAGCTAATTTGAAGACTACCTACCATTGTATATATTTTGTAAAATCTAGCTCTTTGAAGTGCTTCAAAGAGTGATTTTCTTGTAAAACCTGTTTTATGAGCATAATAATCTTTACCGCTTTGCTCGATAGCCTCGCAATGTCCATATAATACATCTAAAACCCTAATAGGTCCAGCAGCAGATTGGTAAAGAACATCATCTATATCCAAACCTTTAGCAATAGTCATTCTCATTACTGCATCAATATCTGGGACAATTATTTGTGCAAAACCATCATCTTTAAGAACATGCAAAAAACCAGCCAAAACTTTTGGAACATCGTGACGATAATAATGTTCTAAATTATGTGAACAATACACTGCATCAAATTGTTTAGGAGCAAGAGTCTTAAGATTACGAGCATCACAAATAATATCTGGTAAACATCTTGAATCTATATCTAGCGAAACATTCTGAAAATCAGAGTATTCAGGTGGAAGAGGATGAGAACTCTTAGTACTAGAGCCAACATTTAA
Source organism: Cyanobacteriota bacterium (assembly GCA_038060635.1). Classification (GTDB taxonomy): domain Bacteria; phylum Cyanobacteriota; class Sericytochromatia; order UBA7694; family JACMQJ01; genus JBBTGK01. Next base: position 33,136 of record JBBTGK010000057.1, read on the forward strand.
AACTTTTTTCAAAGTAACCTCAGTAAATTACTAAAAATATGTTTTGAAAAGCTTAACAAGTTAATAACTTTTTAAGAGTAACAAAAAAATAAATTATAACAAAAAAAGATTTACAATATTTGATATTTAATTAAAATATTCAAAAAACATGGGCTAAATAAATAGTAGCAACATTATATTCAGGTGGAATATTGTGTTTTAATCCTAATTGCTTGGCAAAATTTAACGGATTAAATGTTTCAACAAAATCAAAACCGCATTCTTTTAAAAACTCTTGACCTTCATCGCTATTATCAATATCGGCAAAAAATTTGATTCCCATTAAGTTTATTGGTAAATTTATCAATTTGGCATGATTTTTTTTTAAATCTTCATTATGGTAAATATCACAAATATAAACACCACCATCATTTGCTCTTAAAAAAGAAGATATATTTAAAAAAATCTTTTTCAAGTTCTCCATATCAAAATAAGGGGTTAAACCTTCTGTAATTACAACTGTTTTTTCTTTGCTAACATGTTTTTTTACTTTTTCAAAAATATTATCTTTTAAAATATCTAAACTAACAAAGTTATGGTTTTTTCTTTGAATTTTTTTATCTGAATATATTTTTTCAACTAGATTTTTTTTAGTTTTTAACATTTTATCTAAATCAGCTTCAATATAGTTAAATTCAGGATTTTCTGCAAAAGTCATTCCTCTTGGTGATAAACCACAAGCTAACTCTACTATTTGTTTATAATGAAATTTAGAAAAAATAAAATAATCTATGGCTCTATGACGAGGCTCTAGCATAAAATAGATATAATCTTTTTTCTTATTTAAAAAAAGTGGAAATCCTATTGTTCTAAGTAAATTTAGAAAAAATTTATATTGAGGACTAACAAAATATTTTGCGTTAGAAATTTCTAAATAATCCCAAGCGTGTGAAGTAATATGTGCTGTAGGACTAATTTTTTCTGATATTATACTCATTCAGCAAATTTTCTCATAGCTCTTCCGATTTCTCTGTTTGAATCTCTTTGTTTTATGGTATCTCTCTTATCATATTCTTTTTTACCTTTTGCAAGACCAAGTTCTATTTTAGCCCAATCACCTGACCAATATAATTTTAATCCAATTAAACTTAAACCTTTTTCTTGAGTTTTTCCAAAAAGTTTCATAATTTCTTGTTTATGCAAAAGAACATTTCTGGTTCTTACAGGATCATGATTATATCTATTTCCATGTACATAAGGACTTATATGCATGTTATAAAGTAAAACTTCACCTTTTTCAACTCTAGCGAAGCAATCAGCCATGGTAACTCTTCCCATACGTATTGATTTTATTTCAGTACCAGTAAGAACTAAACCTGCTTCAAATTTTTCTATTATAAAAAAATCATAATAAGCTTTTCTATTTTCAGCAATAATTTTTCTATTTTCAGAACTCATGATCCTTCCTTAGTTTTTTATATCTCAAAAACAATTTTATCACATGAAATATTAAATAGTTTTATTTTATTATTAAAATATTGATTATAATAGAAAGTAATAAATATAAACCATTAAGGCATTTTAGAATTTTATATGAATGTACAAAAATTCATATAAAAAATATCATCTAAGAAAAAAAAATATTTTTATAAACATTTCAAAATTCTTTGTTATAATTCAGTTGAAAATTAAAAAAATATATAAGTTAATTACAATTTTTTAGGAGTAAAAAAATGGCAAAAATAACATTAAAAGGGAACCCAATAAATACAGCTGGTGAATTACCAAAAGTAGGTTCAAATGCACCTGATTTTAATTTAACAAAAACAGATTTATCAAATGTAAGTTTAAAAGATTTTTCTGGTAAAAGAGTTGTTTTAAACATATTCCCAAGTGTTGATACACCTACATGTTCTGCATCAGTAAGAAGATTTAACAAAGAAGTAAGCAATATGAGCAATACTGTTGTTCTTTGTATTTCAAGAGATTTACCTTTTGCATTAAAAAGATTTTGTGGTGCTGAAGGTTTAGAAAATGTAGTATCAGCTTCAGAATTAAGAGACACATCTTTTAGTGATAATTATGGAGTTAGAATAAAAGACGGTGGTCTTGCAGAATTAATGTCTAGAGCGGTTGTAGTTATTGATGAAAAAGGTTTAGTATCTTATACAGAACAAGTTCCTGAAATAGCTGATGAACCAAACTATGCAAATGTTGTTGAATTATTGAAATAGATTTTAAAGCATTGTAATAAAAAAAAATAATGCTTTTGTAGAGACGCATTGCAATGTGTCTCTATTAAATAAAAATTATATTTCAGAATTAAGAGTATTATATTGAAAAATAAGGTTTTCTATGGCAGAAGATTTGTTAATAAAAAAATTAGAGAATAATATTCTTACTATTACTCTAAATCGTCCTGAAGTAATGAATTCTATAAATGTATCAATATTAAAAGAATTAAGGGAATGCTTAGAAAAATCAAGATTTGATAGTGAAATAAAAGTACTTGTAATAACAGGAAGTGGAGAAAAAGCTTTTTGTGCAGGTGCAGATTTAAAAGAACGAGCAACTTTATCTGAAAAAGAAGTAAAAGAATTTATTTTTAACATAAGATCGACTTTTTCATTAATATCCAATTATCCCAAACCAACTATAGCTGCAATAAATGGAATTGCATTGGGTGGAGGAACAGAACTATCTTTAGCGTGTGATATAAGAATAGCATCAGAAAATGCAAAAATGGGTTTAACTGAAACAAAATTAGCAATAATTCCAGGTGCAGGTGGAACTCAAAGATTACCAAGAATTATTGGAGTAGCAAAAGCAAAAGAATTAATTTTTACAGGAAGAACAGTTGATTCTAAAGAAGCTTTAAATATAGGATTAGTAAATAATGTAGTTTCTTCTGAGTTGTTATTAGATGAATGTTATAAAATGGCTACAATGATTTGCCAAAATGGTCCTATTGCCATAGAACAATCTAAAAAAGCTATAAATCGTGGAATAGAAACAGATCTTGAAACAGGATTAAATTTTGAATCTGAAGCATATCAATCTTGTATTCCAACACAAGATAGACTAGAAGGCTTAAAAGCGTTTGCTGAAAAAAGAAAACCAGAATATAAGGGCAAATAAATGAAAAAATTTTTGTCAATTCTTGAAATGCTCTCTGCTATTTTTCTTGTAGTTTGTTTTTTTTTAGAAGGAAAACAAACAGGAATTTCAAAAACTGTTGGTTTTGAATTTAATGTGGTTAATGCGGTTATAGCCATCGGAGCATTTTATGTACTAAAAACGATGTTAATTTTAGTTGTTGAAATGGCGGATCCTGTTTCTTCAAATTTTCTGAAAAAATTTATAATGTTTTTTCAAATACTAGCAGGTTTTTCATTAATAGTTTCTGGTTTATGTGATGGTAGAGATACCGTTATAGAAAAGTTTTTTGATGTTGAAATAATTGCAAATCATGGTGTTGTTGTATTAGGAGTCTATTATGCTTCAAGATCATTAGTTCAGTTATTTTTTGAAGAAGATGGCAAATCTATAGCGGATGTTTGATTTAGATATAATAAAAACTAAAATAAATAAAAAATCTGCTAGTTATATAGATAATTATAATAAAATGCTTCTTTTAGCTCAAGAACTTGAAGAGGAATTTAATAAAGCACTTTATCAAGGTGAAGAAAAAATCCTTTCTAAATATAAAAAAGAAAATAGATTAACTCCTAGAGATAGAATTGAATATTTATTAGATAAAGATAGTCCTTTTTTAGAATTATTACCAATTGCTGGTTGGAATGAAGATTGTTATAAACTTGGTGGTTCAATAATAGCTGGAATTGGAGTAGTTTCAAATAAAATTTGTATAATTGTGTCTCATGTAGGAACAGTAAAAGGTGGAGCGATAGATTCTGTTACACTAAAAAAAATGCACCGAATTAATGAAATAGCTCAAGAAAATAAAATGTTAGTAATAAATCTTATGGAATCTTCAGGAGCAAATCTTACTAAGCAAGACGAAATTTTTAATTATGCAGGAACTGTTTTTAAAGATATTACAAATCGTTCTAAAAATGGTTTAACAACTATATCTGGAGTTTTTGGAAATAATGCAGGTGGTGGAGCTTATACAGCAGGAATTTCTGATTATATTGTAATGGTAAAAAAATCATCAAAAATGTTTATTTCAGGTTCTGCTGTTGTTAAACTTGCAACAGGTGAAAATACTAGTGAAGAAGAGCTAGGAGGAGCCGAAATGCACTCTATGATTTCAGGTGTTAGTGATTATCTAGTTGATAGTGAACATTTAGCTATAAAAAAAATACGAGAAATTGTTTATTATTTAAAATCACCAGAAAAAATACTTGAACAAGAAAATATTATTGAAGAACCTTTCTATGATGCTGAAGAAATTTTAGGAATAGTTAGCCATGATGTAAAAATACCTTTTGATGTAAGAGAATTAATTGCAAGAATTGTTGATGGTTCAAAATTTTCTGAATTTAAAAAAGAATATGGGGCAACAATTGTAACAGGGTTTGCAAAAATAAATGGTTTTACTGTTGGTTTAATAGGAAACAATGGTGTTCTTTTTTCTGAATCTGCAAATAAAACAGCTCATTTTGTTCAATTATGCAATAAAAATAATACACCAATAATATTTTTTCAGAATATAACAGGATTTATTGTGGGTAAAAAATATGAAGAAGAAGGCATAATAAAAAATGGTTCAAAAATGTTAAATGCAATTGCAAATAGTGAAGTTCCAATTATAACCATAATAATTGGTTCATCTTATGGCGCAGGTAATTTTGCAATGTGTGGAAGATCTATAAAACCAAGATTTTTATTTAGTTATCCAAATTCAAAAAATTCTGTAATGGGACCAGATCAAATTTCAGGAGTTTTAAAAATGATAAGTAAAAATGAAAATGATTATGAAAAGTTAAAAAATGATATTGAATTCCAATCTCAACCCTTTTATACAAGTGGAAAAATGTGGGATGATGGTATTATTGATCCAAGAGAAACTAGAACTTATTTAAGTATCTGTTTGGAAGTTTTTTCTGAAACCTATTCAAAAATTAATAATAATTATGGGGTTTTTAGATTCTAATTATTTATGATAAAATTATCAAATTAAATTGTGTTTGCAAATAAAAAAAATGAAAATAAAAAAAATAATTTCGCTTTCGCTATTATTTACAACAATTGCACTTAATTCTGTAATTGCAAAAGATCTAAAACCTCAAAAAAATATTGTATTTGAAACTAAAGATAAAAATACGATTGATTTATATAAAAATGTAGAAAAAATATTTGAAGATGTTCAAAAAACCAGAAATTTATTTGCAAAAAAGCCTGTAAAAATAGGTATAAAAACTAAAAATCAAGTTAAAGATTTTTTGAGTAAAACAATAAAAACTGATTATCCAGATAAAATGGTAAAAAAAGACTACCTTTTACTTCTTAAACTTGGTCTAATAAAAGAAGGATTAAATCTTAAAGAAATTCTTTTAAATTCGTATGCTCAGCAAATTGCAGGTTTTTATGATGAAAAAACAAAATCTCTCTATGTTATAAATGAAAAAAGTAATTTAGGACAACTTGAATCTTCCATTGTTATTTCCCATGAATTAGTTCATGCACTTCAAGATCAAAACTTTCACATAAATAAAGTAGTTAATAAATATGAATTAGATAGTGATAAAGTCTTAGCAAAAATGGCTCTTATTGAAGGCGAAGCAACCTTAGCATCAATGCAATATGTTATGGGAAATATGGGTTTAAAAACATCTTTTATGCCAAATTTTGGAGATTTAATGAAAAAGAATTTAAAATCTAATACTCCTACTGAAATGAAAGATATTCCAGGTTTTTTATCGGAACAAATGTTTTTTCCCTATATAGAAGGGACTAGATTTTGTGAATATGTTTATAAAAAAACAAATAATTGGGATGATTTTAATAAAGTTTATAAAAGATTACCAGAATCAACTGAACAAATAATACATCCTGAAAAATATATAAAAAATGAAAAACCAATAAAAGTAAATGTAAAAAAATGGTTTTTGAATGATTGGAGATGGAATCTTTTGGATTATGATACTTTAGGAGAATTTGCAATTAATAATTGGTTATTAGAATACAATGATCAAAAAACATCAGAAAAAGCTAGTTCTGGTTGGGGTGGAGATAAATATGCTTTTTTTAGCAAAAATGATAAAGAAAATATTTTTGTCTATAAATCAGTTTGGGATACAGATAAAGATGCTGTTGAATTTTTCGATGTTATTAAAGATACAATAAAATTAAGATATGAAAATAATTTAAATATAGAAAAAGATAATAAAAATGAGTTTTTAGGAAGAAGTAAAGATGGTTATATCTATATTTCAAAGAAAAATAAAAATGTAAATTTAGCAGATGGTTTTCCTAAAGATTTTCAAAAAAAAGTTATGAAATATTTGGGTGAATAATTATGAGTTTAATAGAAAATTTTTTAGAAAAATGTAGTGAGTTTGATAATAATATTTCTTATCGTTACCTTGTTGATGGTGAAAATAATGTAAAAAATATTACTTATAGAGAATTAAAAGAAAGTGCTGAAAAATTTGCAGGTTTTCTTTTAGAAAAATATCAACCTCAATCAAGAGTGCTTTTACTTTTTGATACCAGTTTAGATTTTATAATTTCTTTTTGGGGAACAATTATAGCAGGAATGGTAGCTGTACCAGTTCAACCACCATTTAACTTTAAAATGTTGGAAAGATTATTACACATAGGAAAAAATGCAGATTCTAATATATTAATAACTTCCCACGATTTTTTGCAACAGCTTGATTCTTTTAAATCTTATTTTGAGCAATTACCAGCAATGGAAAAATTTTCTGTAACTCAAATTTTAAATGAGAATAAAAAATATGAAATGCCAAATATTTCAAATGATTTTAATGCTCTTATTCAATATACGTCTGGTTCAGTTGGAAGCTCTAAAGGTGTTTTATTAAGCCACAACAATATGATGAGTAATGTAAAAATGCCTATTGCTGTATTAACAAAAATAAAACCAGAAAAAACAGAAAAAGATTCTTGTCTCACTTGGCTTCCTCTTTATCATGATATGGGTTTAATTTCGGGAATACTTATGCCTGTTTTTATGGGAATAGAATCAGTTGTAATGTCTCCTTTAATGTTTTTACAAAAACCTTTTAGATGGATAAAAGCTTTGTCTGATTATAAAAGTAGTGTTAGTGCAGCACCCAATTTTGCTTATGATTTATGTGTAAAAAAAGTTAAAGATGAGCAATTAGAAGGTCTTGATATAAGTAATTGGTCTATAGCACTAAATGGAGCTGAATCTGTTAGATACGATACTATAGAAAATTTTTCTAATAAATTTTCAAAAGCTGGTTTTAGAAAAAAACAGTTTTATCCTGCCTATGGTTTAGCCGAATCAGTAGTTTTTGTTACTGGAAAAAGTAGAAATGAAGAAGTAAGATTTTTGCAATTAGATAAAACTGCTTTAGAAAAAAATAAAGTTGTTTTAAGTGATGTTGAAAAAGATAGCTTAAAAATATTAGGTTTAGGATATACATGGGAAGATGCAGAACTTGCAATTATTAATTCTGAAACATTAGAACTCGTTGGAGAAAATGAAGTAGGTGAAATTTGTGTTTCTGGTAAAAGTATTGCAAAATGTTATTGGAATTCTGATGAAGAAACAAACAAAGTTTTTGATACTAAAATAAATTCAACTGATGAAAAATACAAAGATAAAACTTTTTTAAGAACTGAAGATTTAGGTTTTGTATATGATGGTTTTTTATATATGACAGGAAGATTAAAAGATCTTATAATAATTAGAGGTAATTCATACTACCCTCAACATATAGAACAAACTACCGAGAAATCTCATGAAAGCTTTAGATTAGGTAATTGCAGTGCTTTTTCTATAGATGAAGATAATGAAGAAAAACTAGTTATTATTCAAGAAATAAAAAAAGATATGTCTATTTCTAATTTTGATGATTTGGTAAATTTAGTTAGAAAAAATGTTACAGAAACACATGCAATATCTCCTTATAAAATAGTTTTTGTTAAAACCGAATCTTTACCTAAAACATCTAGTGGTAAGTTGCAAAGAAGATTATCAAAAAAAATGTATCTTAATAATGAATTTAGTTTTTTGAATTAATATCAAAATAGATTATTCACGCAGCGACTGTGATAAAAGTCAATAGATAAAATAAAAAAAATTCTAAAAAATTT
>JBBTGK010000058.1:0-7451 GCA_038060635.1 Cyanobacteriota bacterium
ATTAGTGTATTAGAAACAACTAAATCTGGAAGAGCAAAAACTGTTAAAATAAAAGGAACTAAATCCTCTATAGATGTTAATCCTAAAAAAATGAGATTAGCTTTAAAACTTAATAGCACTCTTTTTCAAGTTACAGTAGCAGAACCTGGAACTATAATTGAAGAAAAAAAGATAATTGTACCTGAATTATTTTTATTTTCTGGAAAAGGTTTTGGACATGGTTCAGGAATGTCTCAATATGGAGCAAGATTTTTGGCAAAATCTGGAAAAACTTTTGATGATATTATAAAACATTATTATTCAGGTGTTCAGATTTCTGATTATAAATAAGCTTATTATTTATTAAAATCTAGTTATTAATAGCTATTTTAAAAAATTTATACAATTTTCTAAATATTCTTTTATTTCATCTATTTTATTTGGATTATTTTCGATAAAAAAAACAAATTTTTCGATAGCTTTTTCATAGCTTTTATTATTAAAATATTTAATTCCTTCTAATTTTATGTTTTCATTATCCAAAAATAAAATATTAGCTCTTTCTTTCTCTACTTCAAAAAATCTTTTTTCAGATATATATTTTTTATAAATTATTTTTCTAGTATTATAATAAGATTCTAAATTTTTATTTTTATCAAAAAAGAATTCTGATGTTATTTTATCAATAGGATAAAATTCAAACTTTTTGGCTAATTTTAACCAAAAATCCCAATCTTCATTAGATTCTAAAAATTCATCAAATAAAATATTATAATCAAATAGAAATGGTTTTTCGTTTTTATAATAATCAATTGTCTTGAACAAGGGTGCTTTAGTCTCTTGTTTATTTTCAATATGCTTTTGTTCAAGTATATTTTCTAAGCATTTTTTTTCAAAAACAACCGAAAGAATAGGTATATATCCTTTTATTAATAATGAATCATAATCGAATTTATCTGTTTTTAATTCGATTTTTTCTATAATATCTAAATTATCAAAAACATTCATAAACGAAGAAGAATAAGATATTTTGAATTCTTTGTTATTTTCCAAAAAATTTATATGAGTTGATATATGATTTGTATAGAAAAAATCATCATCATCTAAAAAACAAAGATATTTTCCTGTTGATTCAATAATACCTTTATTTCTTGCATAACCTCTACTTGATTTTTCTATTTCTAAAAGTAAAATATTTTCTCTATTTAATGAGTTTATAATTCTTTTAGGTGATTCTCCACCATTATTTATTACAATAATCTCAATATTTTGATATTCTTGATTTAAAACAGATCCTAAAGCCCTTGATAATAAAGCCAATCTATTAAAAGTAGGAATTATTACAGAAACTTTAGGAAAAAGCACTTATCAAATATTTTTATTAGAAACTTGTAATAATACTTTTGCTATTTCTGCAATAGAGTTATTTTTTCTTATCAAGAAATCATTATCACCTGAAAGTAGTTTTATTTCATCTATTGAAGCTATAAGAGTATTTTTTATATAACTATCTAAATCATTTGTTTGGTTAGTTAAATCTTTTCTTACAGAATTACTTGAAATAAAAGGAGCCTGAGGAGGCGTTGGTAAAGAAGGTTTTTTCTTTTCATCAATACTTCTTTTAACATGAACTATTTTATCAACATGAGATGTTAAAAAACAAACATTAAACTTTTCTCTTCCGTTATCAAGAATTACAGATGACATTGATAGAGGTGTTTCAAAAATAGTGTTTCCTTTTCCTATAAATATTTCAGGTACGCCCATATTATATGTTGTACCCATATCAGATAAACGCATTAAAGCTTTTCCTGTTATCATATTATTAAGTTCAAGTATTGCACTTCTTGTCATTTCAGATTCTAGATCTAATTCTGCTATTTCTCCAATCATTACATTTAAAACACTAATAACAAAACTAGAACTCATAAAATAATAGACTTTACCTTGAAAAGTATTACTTTTTAGATCTAATGAAACAGTTATATCATCTAAAGAAGAATCGGTTGTTATTTCTTTTATATCACTAACATTTATATTTGTTTTAAATAACTGCTCGAAAATCTCTTTTGCCCCGAGATAAAAAGGAGTGATAAAATCAAATTCTAGCAAATTCATTATTATTAAACATTCCTAAAAAAATAAATATAAAAACACTTTTTTATAATAACTATACTATATTTTAAATTTTATAGGAAGATTTTTTTTTACAGGAGTTTAAATTTAGATTCTATAAAATTATTGAAATAAAATTGCATTTAATATTAACTAATGATATTATATTGCAATATAGTTTTTTAAAGTTTAAGTAATATAAATACTAAAATTTATATTATTGTAAATATATATTATTTATAGGTGTAAGATATCATGAAAAAAATAGAAAAAATTTATTTATTAACTTCTATATTTTTATTAATTTCGTTTTCTTCTTTTGCAGAAGAAAAAAATAAAAAAGAAGGTGATTTAATTGAGCCAATTTCAAACTTTTCTCAATTTAAATTTATACCCGATATTTCTGTCATATTAGATGGATCTTATGTATTCAGAGATAAAAAAATTGAAGATTTTAACAAAACAAGAGATGTTAAAGGATTTGGTTTATTAGATAATTATATAAATAAAAATAATGGTTTTAATTTAAATTATTCAGAGTTAGCTTTTTCTTCGGTAGTTGATCCATTTTTTGATTTTTTTACAAATTTTCATTTATCTGAAAATGAATTTGAAATAGAAGAAGCTTTTATAAATACACGGTTTTTACCTTTTGGATTAAGATTTAAAGTTGGTAAGTTTTTGAGTAATTTTGGTAGAATTAATTCTCAACATGCTCATTATTGGGATTTTAATGATCAACCTTTAGTTTATGGATTAACTTTAAGTGAACATGGTTTATTAGAAAAAGGTATTCAATTAAATTGGTTAGCACCATTCGATTTTTATTTGGCTTTAGGTTCTGAAGTTTTTATTGGTGAAAATGAAAAAAGTTTTGGCAATAAAGGTTTTGTAATAGGTAAAAATACTTTTGAAGATATTAACCTACCAAATCTTGTTACTGGTTTTGCTAAAACTTCATTTGATATTGGTGAGTTAACTTTTTTAGGTGGTGTTTCTTATGCTCAAGGTGGAACACGAATTTTAGAGCAAAGTAATGAGGAAAATTCTGAAACAACTGCTTTATCTGGAATAAATAAAATATTTGGAGCAGATCTTACTTTAAAATATCAACTTGATTCTTATTCCTATTTATCACTTCAATCTGAATTAATTAAAAGAAATATGTCAGGCGATTTATATAAAAAAGATACTTCTTCTTCTTTTTCAAAAAATCAAAGTGGTCTTTATTCTAACTTAATTTATAAAGTCTCAAATCAATGGAAATTAGGTTTAAGATATGATCTTATTTTTGAAAACAATCTTTTGGAAGATAGTAAAAAAATTGAATCTAATTCCAATCTTTCAAGATATTCTGCAATGATTGAATATAATACATCAGAATTTTCTCGTTTTAGATTTCAATATAACCATGATAGAGTTTCTAGCTTAGAACCTGTTAATGAATTTATGTTGAATATGAATATATCAATAGGAGCTCATGGAGCTCACGCATTTTAAATTTAATTTAGGAGTTTTTTATGAAAAAAATAGCTTTTTCAATTCTAATTTCATTGTTTTTTAGTTTACCTGCTTTTTCAAAAACTAATGTAGTTGTTTCATATCAATATATAGAAGATATTTTAAATAAAATAGGAAAAGATAAAATTATTGTATTTTCTTTATCAAAAGGAACTTCTGATCCTCATTTTATTGTTCCTAAACCATCTTTAATTTCTAAAGCAAGAAATGCAGATCTTTTGGTAATAAATGGTGGTGAACTTGAAATTGGTTGGATCCCTCCTATTTTAAATCAAGCTAACAATCCTAATATACAAAGTGGTTCCAAAGGTTTTTTAGATCTTTCTAATCATATAAAATTAATCGAAAAAATGGAAAATTTTTCAAGAGCTTATGGTGATGTACATCCTAATGGAAATCCACATTTTATCCTTAATCCAGATAATGTAATTATCATTTCTAAATTATTAACAGAAAAGCTTTCTGAATTAGATCCAATTAATAAAGATTTTTATAAAAAAAATAATCTTGATTTTACTAAAAAATGGAATGAAAAGCTTTCTATTTGGAGTAATAAAATGAAAAATTCAAAAGGTAAAAAAGTAATACAATATCATAAACTATATAATCATTTTTTAGAAAAATATGGCTTAAAATCTATAAATACTATAGAACTTTTACCTGGTATTAATCCAACCCCAAAACATATATCAGATGTTATTAAACAAATAAAAGATGAAAATGTAAAAATTATTTTACAGGATGTTTATCATAATCAAAATAGTTCTAAATTAGTATCGGATAAATCAGGAATACCTTATATTTTATTACCTCATGATGTTGGTTCTTTAAGTAATATTACTGATATATTTAGTCTTTTTGATAATATAGTTGATAAAATAAGTAAATAAATGGAAGATATACTTTTTTCAACTTTTTTACTCACTTTAGTTTTATTAGGAATACATTCATATTTTGGTATTGAAATAATAAAACGAGGGATAATTTTTACAGATCTTGCAATAGGTCAAATGTCTGCAATAGGTGCTGCTATTTCTCTTTTATTTTTAGATGGTCAATATGTTTATCTAATTTCATTACTTTTTGCTCTATTATCAGGTTTAATTATATCTTTTGCAACAAAAAAAGCTCATAATGTTGAAGCTTTTATAGGTTTAATGTATGCTTTTGGTTTATCCGTTGTTTTTATTTTACTTTCAAAATCACCTCATGGTATGGAAGAATTTGAACATTTAATGGCTAATGATATTATTTTTACTCCTAAAGAAGATATCTATAAAACAGCTTTCCTTTATTTTCTTTTAGGGCTTATTGTATATGTTTCTCAAAATAAAACCAAAGGATTTTTCAAAGAAATGGTGTTCTTTTTAACATTTGCAATAACTGTAACTAGTTCTGTAAAATTGGCGGGCGTTATAGTTGTTTTTTCACTTTTAATATCTCCTGCGGTTGTTTCATTGTATATTCCTAAAGGTAATAAAGTCTTAAATGCTTGGATATCAGGAACAATTATAAATATAATTTCAATTTTTACTTCATACAAATTTGATTTACCTACAGGATATACATTAGTTGCTTTTCATACAATAATAGCAGGGTTGTTTTTCTTGATTTTTGAAAAAAAAGCACCTATTGAAAGCTAGCTATCATGAATAGTTAAAAAATCTAATGATTTATTAATATTATTTTTTATTATTTCCAGAAATAAATTTTCTTGTTCTGATATAACTCTATTTTTCAAAGTTATAATAAAAATGTCTTGAAATTCTTCTTGTAAATCGGATTTTATTATCTTAAAATCTTTATTTCTAAGTTCATTTTCTACTGATAAAATCGGAACATACATTGCCCCCAATCCTTTCTTACATAATTCTATTGCAGGAGTTAAAGAAGCTACATCTGAAAATATATCTAAATTATATGAATCTTCCATACTTTCTTTTGTTTTTATTTTTCTTGAAGGATGATAATTTGGTGATAAATATTTTAAATCTTCCCATTTTTTATCTATTTTTGAAACAATTACATAAGGTATTTTATTTATAGCTATAAAATCAAAACTATTTAAATTTTTGGGTATTTTTGTAGATAATGCAATATTTATATTTTCTTTAAGCATTATTTTTTCTAACTCATCATTAAAAACAGAATATATTTTTATTTTTGTATCAGGCATTTTTTTATGAAAGTCAATTATAGAAAAAGAAATAGAATAATCAAAATTCCATTCGGTTGTTTGAAGCACTTTTAAAACATTACTCCTCGACAGGATGTCATTTTTTGAACTATTTTTTTTTATTTTTTCTATTTCAATTTCAAAATTTTTAATTAAATTATTTGATTTTTCTAAAAGTTTTTTTCCATCAATAGTCAAATTATTATTCTTTTTACCTCTTTCAATTAATTTCACATTTAAATGTTTTTCAAGTTTATTTATTTGATAACTCAATGTTTGAGATGTAATAAATAATTCATTTGAAGCTGAAGTAAAATTACCTGTTTTAGCTAAAACAATAAAACTATTAAGCCATTCAGTATTCATCAAAATACTCATTGCAATTCCTCAAAAGTAGAAATAAAATAGCTTTTAGTTTCTGTTAATATCATGTTTTTATTCCATATAAGATATGGAACTAAGTAATCATCTGATAAATTTTTTTTTATATTTAAATTTTTTTTTAAAGATATTTTTTCGTATATTATTGATGGAATTCTTGATTTTATATCTAAATTTTGTAATAGTAAAATTAATACAGATAAATTTGGTGTTTCAATATGAAATTCTTGATTATCTATTTTTAATAAAGATGATATAGTTGCATTAATATTAGAATCTTTTTTAGAATAAATATCTAAAATATTAACTTTTTTACCTTTTAAGTATTTTATTTCATCATTAATAGATATTTTTATCTCATTATTAATTTCACCTGTAACTATTGCAAAATCTAAAGTATTATTTAAAATTAAAGATTGAGCTTCCTCTAAAGAAAAACCATAAACTTTGGGATAAATATTAGAATATTTTTGAAATGTTTTTTCTATCATTTCAGGTAAAATATAACTTCCCCAAAAATTGTTCCAACCTATTTTTAACTCTTCTCGATAAAAATCTTTAGCTTTAATAAATAGTTCTATATTACTCAATTCTTCTATAAAATCTTTAGCTTTTTCTAAAAAAATCTTTCCTTCATTAGTTATTGTTTGGTTATCTTTATTTCTATTAATCAACTTAAAATCTAATTTTTTTTCTAAATTATTTATACTTTGAATAATAGCAGATACTGAAATATCAAGTTTTTTTGAAGCTTCGGTAAAATTTTTACTCTCAGTAAAAATAATAAAATATTTTAATGATTCTGGGTTTAATCTTAGCATTCAATCCTTATTAATAAAATAATATATTAATTCATAGTATAAAAAATAATCATTGTCAAACAAAAATAACTTTAAATCTAGTTAAGTTTTTTTTTATAGAAATAAAGAAAGTTATTAGTAAATAAAGATATAATATAATTGTTAATATACTATTATTTAATTTTTTAGAGGTTTTTATTTTTATGTCCATGTCTATACGTTCTCCGTTATCTGATTATAAACAAGCTTTTAACGAGTTAAAACCACAAATTTTAGCAGATGGGAAAATAGACAAAAAAGAAGTTGAAAAACTTAAAGATTTAACAAAATTTTTACCACCAGAACAAAAGACAATTGAATTAAAAAATATAGATAATTTAGTTCAATCTGTAAATAATAAAACCCATTCATCTGAACCTAATAGACTTTCTTTTGATTTAAAATCAAATTCTAATGAGTCTGGAAATAAAAATGATATT
>JBBTGK010000059.1:0-1600 GCA_038060635.1 Cyanobacteriota bacterium
ATCATGGTGAGTTTGAACACTCAAATCCAATTACACTTAATAATATTGAGGATTTTGTAAAAAACGAGATTTTACCTAAGTATCAATTAGGTGCAACTAGTTATGAACCTGTTATTAATCTTATAAGAAAAAAAATAGGTAAAGATATTCAAAAATCACATTCTATTTCTTCTAAATCATCTGGTGGATTTTTGGGTTTTGGCAAAAAAATCGAAAAAGAATTTGGTTCTGAAAATAAAACTACTTCTGCAAATCAACCAACTTATGTTTTATTTCTTACAGATGGAGATAATGGAGATCATGCTAAAACTGAAGATGCTTTAAGAGAAGCAAGTAATGAAGAAATTTTTTGGCAGTTTGTAGGTATAGGAAATGCAGGTTTTGGTTTTTTAGAAAAATTAGATAATTTATCAGGTAGATATATTGATAATGCAAGTTTTTTTCAAGTAAATGATCTTGATTCAATAAGTGATAATGATTTATATTCAAGATTATTAAATGAATTCCCTCAATGGATAAAATTGGCTAAAAATAAAAATATTATCAAATAAAATTAAATTTATTGTAATTAATCAAAAGGAACGTTTTTAAAACGTTCCCTAAGTAAAAATATTAATTATGCTTTAAAAACCCAACTATAACGGCTTGGGAAAGTTATTACTTCCATCACAAGAGATAAAACTTTCATATACTCTTCTATTTGAGCAAGATAAGTTACTTTCTTTAATTCATTTTTATTTCTTTCAAGTTTATCACCTTCACTAGGTATCGCAGTTTGTAATTCAGCAATTCTGTCTTTGTTTTTATTCATTAGTTTAGAGAAAAAACCACTACTTTCAGATTCAAGTTTTTTTATTTCATTTTTAAATTCCATAATATCAGTTTCAGATTTCTGAATTCCTTTTTCTATCATAGCAACATATTTTTTTAAATCATTTTGTTTTTGTTTGTACATAGAACCTTGATTTCTTTCAAACTCTTCAGAAAGACTAAAAACCATAGTTTTTGCCAAGTGGAATGTTGGATTATGATCTTTATTTGCATCTAATGAAGCTATTATATAACTTATAGAAATTTCAGTTTCATTTTGATTCAAGAATTTTAGAGCTAAAGCATATATATCATCAGAATTTGGAGCTGTTCCAAAATTAAACTCTCTTATGTATCTTTTACAAATTTGTGGATCGAATGTACCTTGAACAGCTTTTGTTATTAATTTACTTAGTGCTGCTTTTTGCATAATATTTACCTACCTGTATTTATTTCTTATCAACAGATTTTCTATTCTGTTGCCATTTCCAAACTAAAGCTCCGTTCATTTCTGCTACTTCAGGTTCAGGTTGTCTTTTTTGTATTTGTTCAATAAAATCTTTCTTTTCTTCTTCAGACATATCAGAACGACTATTAAAATCCATTTTAGATAATCTATCTTTATCAACTTGAGTAGGTTTTAAAATTCTTTCTAATTCTGCTTTAGGAACTTCTTGAATAATTTTTACAATTTCTTTTTCAAGAGTAGGATCTTTTTTTATAAATTTAGGTACTTTAGGTAATTGCGGTTGAGCCTCAGGTTTTTTAACCTCTATTTTAGGCATTTCAA
>JBBTGK010000059.1:1610-24720 GCA_038060635.1 Cyanobacteriota bacterium
TTCTTCTTTTGGTGCTTCTTGTTTATCAGATATTGTTAGCTTTGTTATTTTTGGAACAGGCTTACCTGTTGGTAATTTTACATACTGATCACCAAATTGATTGTCTTTGTTACTCAAGTTACTTCCCTCCTTAACCAGATTTTAATTTAATTATAGCATTTTTATAACAAAAAGTAAGCATTAAATTGAGTGTTAATATAAAGATTAATTAGAATAAAATTATTATTTTACAAAAAAGTTAAATTAAGTATTTACTTTTAAAAACAGATATTGTATTATATTACTATAAAGTAAATTTAATTAGTAATATTAAGAGGTTTTTTATTATGAACTCAAATGGAAAAAAAGTTTTATCTATGTTCTTAGCTTCTTTTTTGATTTTTGGTTGTAGTATGAGTAAAAGAGCTCCAGTCACGTCCGCTAATGAATCATATCAAGGATACTATTCGCCAACTCCTGCTGATGCTTCAAGTAATACAAGACCTCAAGCAACATCTGCACCTATGGTTCCTTCTGTTGCTCAAAAAAATAACCTTACTCAAATTGATCCTCCTATATTATCACCAAGAAGTAGTGAAGAATATTCTAAACTAATTGAAAATAAATTTATGGATACAATTGGTCAAAATGCTCTTTCTACTTTTTCAATAGATGTTGATACTGCATCTTATTCAAATATCAGACGATTTTTAAATACGAATCAAATGCCTCCAAAAGATTCTGTAAGAATTGAAGAAATGATTAATTATTTTAGTTATGATTATCCACAACCAACAGATAACACACCTTTTTCTATTAATATGGAAACAATAAAAAGTCCTTGGAAAGAAGGAAATAAAGTTGTAAGTATTGGTTTACAAGGTAAAAGAGTTGCTAAAGAAAATTTACCACCTTCCAATATTGTTTTTTTAATTGATACTTCTGGTTCTATGTATGATGTAAACAAACTTCCATTATTAAAAGAATCATTCAAACTTTTAGTAAAAGAATTAAGAGAAGAAGATAGAGTTTCTATTGTTACTTATGCTGGTTCTGCTGGAGTAGCTTTAGAATCAACTTCTGGAGCAAATAAAAATAAAATAATATCAGCTTTAGACCAATTACAAGCAAGTGGTTCAACAGCAGGTGGTCAAGGCATAAATTTAGCTTATAAAATAGCAAAAGATAATTTTATTAAATCTGGAAATAATAGAGTAATTTTAGCCACAGATGGAGATTTTAATGTTGGTGTATCAAGCGAAACTGATTTAGTTAATTTAATCGAACAAAAAAGAAATGAAGGTGTGTTTTTATCTGTTTTAGGTTTTGGAATGGGTAATTATAAAGATGGAAAAATGGAAAAATTAGCCGATAAAGGAAATGGTAACTATGCTTATATAGACAATTTTAATGAAGCTAAAAAGGTTTTTGTAAGCCAATTAACAGGAACATTATTAACCATCGCAAAAGATGTAAAAATTCAAGTAGAATTTAATCCTTTAAAAGTAAAATCATATAGATTAATTGGTTATGAAAATAGATCTTTAGCTAATGAAGATTTTAATAATGATAAAAAAGATGCAGGCGAATTAGGTGCAGGTCATACAGTAACAGCTTTATATGAAATAGAAACAACAGGAAATAGTTTTGTAGATCCATTAAAATATCAAAATTCAACACAAAGTACAACTGTTCCTAATTTTAAAACGAGTGAATTAATGACAGTAAAATTAAGATATAAAGAACCAAAAGAAACTGAAAGTAAATTAATTGTAAAAACATTAGATGAATCTCAAATAGAAAGTACTTCAAATGCGATAAATTTTGCAACTTCTGTAGCAGGATTTGGAATGTTGTTAAGAAATTCAGAATTTAAAGGTAATACTAATTATTTTAATATTATGGAAATGGCAAAAAAATATAAAGGTCAAGATTTAGAAGGATATAGACAAGAATTTATAGATCTTATTTCTAAAAGCAGTTTTACAAATAATTAAATTCTACTTTTTCACTATTTCTACACGCCTATTTTTAGCACGACCCTCTTCAGATCTATTATCTGCAATAGGGTTTTCTTGTCCCCAACCAGTGCTAGATAATTTAGAAGAAGAAATACCTTTTGAAATTAGATAATTCATTACTTCTTTAGCTCTACTAGCTGAAAGGGTTTTATTTGATTGAGCAGTACCTACATTATCTGTGTGTCCTTCAATACTTATTTTTACATCAGGATTATCATTTAACATTTTTACAATTTCATCAATTATAGGTTTTGATTCAGTTTTTATATTTGATTTTCCTGTGTCAAAATTTATATATAATGAAATAAAACCATCTTTATTTAGTGAATCAAATATCTCATTGGCAGCAACCTCTTGTTTCATTGCTTCTACTTCAATTATAACTAAATTATAGGCAGATGTTTCATTCTCTGTTGGTTGATAAAAATCATTTAACATTATCCATGTTTCTTTATTTCCTTTATCTATTTTAAAAGTAACTATGTTATTTTTATTATAAATAGTTTTACCACCTAATTTTTTAACTGCATTTTGATAATTACGAATTATTTGTAAGGTACTGGGTAATTTTGCATTTTCAGAATTAATATTATATTTTATAAAAAACTTATTACCTTCTTTTGTAAGTGTTTTTTCTTCAGTAATTTGAAATTCTACACCAGCGAAATTATTTGAATATTCTATTATTTCAAAGTTAGGCATTCTTGTAAACATTGGGTAATCTTTGCTTCCTGAAACATCTTCTGCAAAAGAATTAAAAGAAAAAGAAACAAATAACAAAAATAATAAAATAAATTTTTTCATTATATTTTCCTGATAGAAATTTTCTCCTATTATATCAGATTAATTTATATATATTAAAAAAAATATCAGATGGTTTTATAACTAGAATTTCTAATGATTAGAGCAAAAAGGTCGTAAAGTTTTCTTTGATCTAATGTTTTTTTATTTTATAACTCTAACAAATAATAAAAAACTAATGACATTATCCAAATTAATTGCTAAATTACAATATTAGGTAATATTTATGTTCGGTGTTTTTAATGGAAAAAATAAAAGATTATAATTTTGCAGATATAGAACCAAAATGGCAAGATTTTTGGGAAGAAAATAAAACTTTTAAAACAGATATTGAAAGTAATAAACAAAAATATTATGTTCTCGATATGTTTCCATATCCTTCAGGACAAGGTTTACACGTTGGTCATCCAAAAGGTTATGTTGGAAGTGATGTAGTTGCAAATTTTAAAAGAATGAAAGGCTTTAATGTTCTTCATCCTATGGGTTGGGATGCTTTTGGATTACCAACTGAAAGACAATCTGTAAAAGAAGGTAAACATCCTCAAGAAATAACAGACAGAAATGTAGCAACATTTAAAAAACAGTTAAAACAAATTGGTCTTAGCTATGATTGGGATAGAGAAATAAATACAACAGATTCAAAATATTATAAATGGACTCAATTGATTTTTTTAAAACTTTATGAAAAAGGTTTAGCATATCAATCTGAAATGTCTGTTAATTGGTGTCCTGCACTTAGTACAGTTTTGGCAAATGAAGAAGTAAAAGATGGAAAATATGTAGAAACTGGCGATGATGTAGAAAAAAGAGTAATGAAGCAATGGATGTTAAAAATAACAGCTTATGCAGATAGATTAATAGATGATCTAGAACTTGTAGATTGGCCTGAAAGCATAAAAGAAATGCAAAAAAATTGGATTGGAAGATCTGAAGGTTCATCTGTTAATTTTAAAATAGAAAATTCAGAAGAAAAAATACAAATTTTTACAACAAGACCAGATACACTTTTTGGAGGAACTTATTGTGTTTTATCGCCTGAGCATCATTTAGTAAAAAAAATAGTTTCTGATGAGCAAAAAGATCAAATAAATGATTATGTAGAAAAAACATCAAAACTATCTGAAAGAGATAGGTTACAAAAAGCTGAAGAAAAAACAGGTGTTTTTACAGGTGCTTATGCTATAAATCCTGTTAACGATAAAAAAATACCTATCTGGATTTCAGATTATGTTTTAGCTAGTTATGGAACCGGAGCTGTTTTTGCTTGTCCTGCACATGATGAAAGAGATTACGCTTTTGCAAAAAAATTCGATTTACCAATAGTAGAAGTAGTAAAAGGTGGCGATATTTCTCAAAATGCTTATACAGAAGATGGAGAACATATAAATTCTGAATTTTTAAATGAATTAAAAATAAATGAAGCAAAAACTAAAATAATTTCTTGGTTAGAAGAAAATCATATAGGTAAAGCTGAAATAAACTATAAATTAAGAGATTGGTTATTTAGCAGACAAAAATATTGGGGAGAACCTATTCCAATAAATTTAGATCCAGAAACAGGTGAAACATATCCTGTATCTTATGATGAATTACCAATAGAATTACCTTTTTTGGAAAATATTAATCCTACTGATGATGGACAACCTCCATTAGCAAGAGCTACTGAGTGGAGAAAAACAGTAGATAAAAAAACTGGAAAAGAGTTATTGAGAGAAATAAATACAATGCCTCAGTGGGCTGGATCTTGTTGGTACTATTTAGCTTTTATTGATCCATATAATGAAAATGAACCTTGGGATAAAAACTTAGAAGAAAAGTTTATGTCTGTAGATCTTTATGTAGGTGGAACAGAACACGCAACACTTCATTTATTATATGCAAGATTTTGGCATAAAGTTTTATATGATTTAGGTTATGTTTCTACTAAAGAACCATTTCAAAAACTTTTTAACCAAGGAATGTTACAAGCGATGAGTTTTAAAGATGAAAAAGGAAAATATTATTATCCTTATGAAGTAGAACAAAAAGATGGTAAATGGTATTCTATTAAAGACTCATTACTTCTAAATACAAAAGTTGAAAAAATGAGTAAAAGTCGTCATAATGTTACTACACCAGATGAAGTAATAGAAAATTATGGAGCTGATTCTTTAAGATTATATGAGCTTTTTATGGGAGCTTTAGAAGATGGTGGAATTTGGCAAACAGATAATATTGCAGGAATAAAAAGATTTGTTGAAAAAGTTTGGAATCTTCAAAATTTTGAGTTAAAAAATGAAAAAGAAGATAATAAAACTATTATTCAAATGCTTCATAAAACCATAAAAAAAGTTAGTACTGATTATGATAAATTAGCTTTTAATACTTCAATAAGTCAATTAATGATTTTTGTTAATGAGCTTTATAAAAGTAAAAGCTTTTCAAAAGAAACATTTGCTATTTTTCTTCAATTACTTGCTCCTATGGCTCCTCATATTTCAGAAGAAATTTGGTCAAATTTAGGAAATAAAGAAAGTATTTTTAAATCTTCTTGGCCTGAATATGATGAAGAATTGGCTAAAGACGATGAAATTGAATTACCTATTCAAGTAAATGGTAAATTAAGAGGAACTGTAAAAGTAAAAAGAGATTTAGATGAAGAATCTGCAAAAGCTTTTGCAATGTTAAATGATAATGTTTTAAAATTTACTGAAGGTAAAAATATAGTAAAAACTATTTATGTTCCTAATAAGATTTTTAATATTATCGTTAAATAATAGAGTTATTGTAATTAGTAAATACAATAATATAAAAAATTGATTATTTATATATATACCTATAAGTCTTTTAAATCATATTGTGGGGGCTATGCTGTGCATCGCCCTTTTATGCCCTAATATAAAATAAAATTATAAAGAATAAACTAATGACTAAAATATTATTCTAAATAAAAAGAGGAGGGCGATGCACTGCATAGCCCCGACAGTATTTAATGAACACAAAACCTTAACTTTTTATCAAAAATTATTCTGGTAATGCACAAACAACAACAGTTCCATTATGAAATCCATTTAATTTACCTGCTGTTTTAGCAATCTCTCCATAAGTAGAAAAACCAATTGTAGGGGTGTTATCTAAAATCTCACTTATTGTTTGAGCTTCTTTTATATAATCATCACCTAAAATTATTTGTCGACAAATACAGTCAAAAACAATAACTCCAGCCGCTTTACTTCCTTTTAAATTATCTTTAGCTTCTTTAGCTGCATCACTCGCTGCTTTTAAAAGAGGATGAACACCAGATTCAACAATTGTTACCATTGCACCTTGAGGAACTTCACCAGCCATATTTAGTGAACCATCAGGATTTGCACTTATAGGAGCTCTAATTTTTTGGAAAGTTAAATCTTTTATTCCTAATTCATTATTTATCAAATAAAGTGATGTGTTTTCTGGTGTTAATTCAATTCCTTTAGATTTAGCATGTTCTTTATACACATCTAAAGCAAGTTTTACATCTAGTTCATAAACTTTTGAACCATCAGATTTTGTAACTCTCATAGCATTTGAAGATGGTTGCATACCATGAGAAACCCCTACACCAATTTTATTTTTAGAAAAAGCTTTTACAAAAACAAGTGCATTTGTTAATGATTCAGTTCCAAAAAAAACGTCGGTTCTTGTAAATTTAACATCATCTCCAGCAGAACCTCCTACTAATTGAGAAGATATACCTGTTTTAGCATAAATATCTTTTATTAATTCATCTCTATTTGTCATAAAACCATCGGTAAGAACAAATATTGTTTGATTTTGAAATCCATCAGCTAACATTTTTCTTGCTTCATCTTTATAATTTCCAAAAACTGAGTCTGCAATACTCTTAAAGGTTTCATGTTTTACATCAGTTACTTTTTCCATAGAAAATCTTATACTATCAGAGCTTATAGCCATAATAGATAATCCACCTGTAGAGGCATTACTTTCTGTAAACTCACCAGCAGTAGAACAACCTACAATATTTGAAGTTCCACTTAAACCTTTAATTTTTTCTAATACTTTTTTATAATCATGAGATGTTGAAACAAAAGTAAAAATAAAACCAGCTTGTTTTCCATCAAGTTTTTTTGAAGCTAATTTCCATGCTTCACTAACTGCTGAATCTGTATTTTTGTTTACAGAAAAACCAGTACCTGTTTTTGTTGCCATAATAAATACTCCTAAAAATTTTAAGTAATTTAACACCTAAAGAATTGTAACAAAAGTTTAATATATAGAGAAGATTTAAATGAAGAAAAATATAGTTTTCCTATTTTTCTTTTTTGTTGTAAAATATAATTATAATAGTTATTTATTTGATACTTAACGAAGTAAATAAGTTTTTAAAGTAATGACACAAAACAATAAACAAGATTTTGCACAAAATTCTATACATACTAGTATGTCTGATATAGATGCTTTACTTAAACAAGCCTTTGGAAACAACGAAGGTTTTGGTGATGCCTCAGATCTTATAAAAGAAATGTATAATGCTGCCGATATTACACAAGAACAAATTCAAATAAAAACCTATAAAACTGAAGAAGAAATAGAAGCCGAAAGAAAAGAATCTGAAAAGATGGAAATGTTACTAAAACAAGTTTTTGGTAATACAGGTGGTGAAGGTTATAGTGATGCTTTTGCTTTAATGAAAGAAATGTATAGTTCTACAGAAATGCAACAAGAACTTATACAAGTTAAAACCTCAAAAGAAGAAGAGAAAAAAGAACCAGTAAAAAAAGATTTTAGTTATTTTTTTAAACAAGGTGAAAGTTTTTTTGCTAAAAAAGATTATGATATCGCAGTCCTTAATTACAAATTAGCTTTTAAACAAAACCCTAAAGATAAAAATATTGTAAAAAGAATTGCAGACTGTTATTTTAAAAAAGATAAATATTCTAATGCCTTAGAATTATATAGAAAAATCGAACCTTTATTTGATGATATTGAAATAACTCAACATATCTCTGAATGTTATTTAAATTTAGGGCAATTGGAAAAAGCACTTACATATTTTAAAAGAATTGAAAATAAAGATTCAAAAAATCATAATAATTTAATAAATTTAGCAAAATATTATCTTAAAAAAGATGAATTAGAGGTGTCTTTATCTTATTGTTTAAAATATACTGAATTTTATGAAGAAAATGAAGATAATCTTAATATTACAGCTGAAATATATAAGAAAAAAGAGTTGTATGAAAACGCAATGAATTGCTATCAAAAAATCTTATTTTTAGATAAAGCAAATTATAATGCCTTGATTAATTTAGCAGAACTTTTTTTTATAAAAGCAAATTACTATAGATCTATAGAATGTTACCTTAATGCTAAATATATAAAACCAGACCTTTTTTCTGTTTCTAATTATTTAAAACTCGGAAAAGCTTATGAAAATATAAATAATTTTGAAAAAGCGTCTTATTATCTATCTATTTATGTAATGGAAAATGCACAAGATTCAGATACTATATATAGTCTTGCTATGATTCATAAAGATAGTAAAAATTATGAAAAAGCTTCTGATTATTTAAAACAAGTTACTACTTTAGATATACAAAATGCGAATGTTTGGAAAGAACTTTCAGAATGTTATATACAAATGGGTAAATATGAGAAATCTATGGATTGTATAAGACGATCTCTAAAAATAAATCCTAAACAACCTAAAGCTGTTTTTAATATGGGTATTTGTTATCAAGAAACTAATCAATACGATAAAGCACTTGATTTTTATCTTAAATATAATAAATATTATCCAGAAGATCATGAATCATTACATAGAATGGGCGTTTGCTATCATGAATTATTAGAATATGAAAAAGCACTTGATTTTTATCAAAAAGCAATTAAGATTGATCCACAAAAATTTAAATCTTTTCATAATATGGGCTTAATTCATTATTATAGTAATGATTATGAAAAAGCAATTGAAATATTAAAAGAAGCTTTAAAAATATATTCTAATGATCCTATTACTTGGTTTACAATGGCTAGAGCTTATTATAAACTTGAAAGATATGATTTAGCAGAAAAAAACTTTAAAAACTCGGTTCTTTTAGATCCTAGTTCATCAGAATTTAGTATAAGTTTAGCAATTTCTTGCCAAAAAAATAAAAAATATGAAGATGCTATTGGAATATTAGAAGACTTATTAAAAAGAGAGCCTAATAATACAGAAATACTTATTAATTTAGCAGAATCTTATACTCTTAGTAGAAGATATAAGGAAGCATTATCTTCTTATGAAAAAATAAAAGAACTTAAACCAGAAAAAGAAACTGAAATTAACATAAAAATAGATGAAATACTTAATTCAGGTAATGATCCTTCATTATTAATATCTAAAATGGAAAATTTACTTAAAACTGTTTCTAATGATTATAAAAACTGGCATAGATTAGGAAGAATTCATACAAAAGCTGGTAATTATGAAAAAGCTAAAAGTTGTTTTGATAAGGCAATTAGTATAAATCCTAATTACTATGAAGCTAAACATGGAAAAATTCTTATTGAAGCTTTAGAAGGTAAAAGTTATGAAACATCTCATATTTTAAAAAGAATGACAAGAGAATTTCCTAAAGATTATAGAATATGGAATAACTTGGGTGTTTCTTATCAACTTCAAAATGATTATGATAAATCTATTGAATGTTTTGAAAAAGCATTAGAAATAAATAAAGATTGCTATGAAGCTCTATATAATATTGGAGTATCTAATTTTGAATGTTGGCGATTTGAAAAAGCAAATGAAATTTATGAAAAATGTATTGAATTAGATCCAAATAGATATGAAGCTTTTTATAATATGGGGTCATCTTTTTTCAAATCAAGAGATTATCAAAAAGCAGTAGATTATTATAAAAAATGTATAGAAGCAGAACCAGATAAAATTGAAAATGTTTTTAATTTGGGAACATCTTATATAAAAATGCATGATTATGATAAAGCTATAGAGTGTTTTGGTAGAGCTGTAAAAATAGATCCAAAAAATTCAGAAGCTTTAAACTTTTTGGGTTTAATTGCTATTAAATTAGGTAAAAAAGATATTTCTATTTCTGCTCTTGAAAAAGCTGTTGAAGTTAATCCAAAAGATTTTAAATTATGGAATAACCTTGGTAAAATTCAATATTCTAATAAGAATTTTTCAAGAGCATCTGAATGTTTTGATAAAGCCATAAATTTAACTAAAGATCATTATGAAATATGGTTCAATATAGGAATAATTTTTACACAACAAAAAAATTATATAAAAGGAATTGAATCTTTTAGAAAATCTGCTGAAATTCATTCAGACTCATATTTTTCATGGTTAAATATGGGATATTTATTTCAAACGACTTCGAGTTTTGCTAAAGCACTTCAGTTTTATAAAAGTGCTATAGAAATAGAGCCAAATAAGCCAAATGCTTGGTTTAACTCTGCTATTATTCATTATAAAACAAAAGATTATGTAAAAGCTGATGAGTTTTTTCAAAGAGCTTCTGAAAATTCAAAAGAAGAAAAATATAAAATTTCTAAAAAAATTGTAGCAAAAAAATTAAATATGCAATTTTTAAGCAATAAAAGATATGTACCAAAATATAATACTTTTTTTGATAGTTTAATTTAGTTTTTAGTTATATCACAATTAAATAAATGAAAATCTACATCGTTTATTTTTTCATGTAAAAAAAGCTCATCTTCAATAATAGGTAGAGTATTAAAGTAATTTAGAAAAAGTCCCATAAAAGTATTTTTACTTCTTTTCATAGTAGCTGAAACAATTAAATTATTTTTTACTCTTGTTAAAGCAACGTATAGTAAGCGTTTTAATTCGGCTTCATCTTTAGCTCTAATATAATCAAGTATTTTGTTATTAATAATAGTATGTTCTTTATCAAATTTATCTTCTGATGGGACTTTAAATCCAATAAAATTACCTTTAAAATTTTCAATTTCGCCAAAAGAAATAGATTCTCCAGAACCTGCTGTTTTTCCTACTGAATCACTATCAGCTAAAATAACAGTATCAAATCCTAAACCTTTTGATGAATGTATTGTCATAAGTTGAACAGCTTGAATATTACCCATTTCAATAATAGTTGCATTTGCTTCATCTTCATTATTATTTATTTGATATTCCAAAAACTCTACAAACTCGTTGATATTTAATTTATCATTTTCTTTGCAAATCTCGATAAATTTTTCAAGATTTTTTATTTTTTGCACTGAGTTATTATGATTACTTAAATAGACTCTGTAATTTGTATCATTTATAATTTTTATAACTAGTTCATGGATATTTAAATCAAATACTAAATGTTTCCAACCTTTTTCTATTAAAATATCTTCTTGATATTTACCATAGATTTTTTCATAAATTTCTGGATATTTTTTTAGACCATGATCTAAATTGCTTTTTACTTCTAAAATTTCATTGTCAGACAACCCAAACATAGCAGAACGAAGGAATCCAGTTAATTCTATTTTTCTTGTTTTATCACTAATATAGGCTAAAATATTAAATAAATCTGTTATTTCAGAGTTTTTATAAAAACCTTTACCACCTGTAATTAAATAATTTATTTTCAAGTTTTCAAGAGCTTTAGCAAATTTTGGCATATTTTTCTTTGTTCTAAAAAGAATAGCTATTTTTTCATAAGGATTTTTTTCTAAAATTTCTTTTATTTGCTTAGCAATAAACATACTTTCATAGTCTTCATTATTATTACCATAAAATAGAAAGAAATTAATGCTACCATCTGCTTTATGTCCTTTTAAATTTTGATGAGAAGCTTCATAAGGTTTAGTATTACTAGAAAATAAGACTTTGAAGAAACTATTAAAAAAAGATATAATATTTTTACTAGATCTAAAATTATCAGGAAACTCTATAAAACCACCTTCTATATTATGATTTTTATTTATTTCTACTATTTCTTTTTTTGCACTATTAAAAACTTGAACATCTCCACCTCTAAAACCATAGATAGATTGTTTATCATCGCCTACTAAAAATAATTTATCACTTTGTAAGGTAGAAAAATCATTCCCATTCCAACCAGAAAGATATTTAGCTATTTCCCATTGAATTTGGTCAGTATCTTGAAATTCATCAATCATTATGTAATTGAATCTTTCTTTTAATTTCTCTCTTATTCCATTTGTATTATTTTTTAGAAGTTTATAAAGTAAATTAGAGATATCCGAAAAAGTGTTAATGTTATCTTTTTTTCTTTTATTTTGATAGTTTTTATCTACTTTTTTTAATACTTCAATTAAATGAACTAAATATTCTTTTTCAAGTTTTGCAAAAGTAAAAGATTTCAGAGTGGTATTAAAAGTTTTAATTTGATTTGAAACTTCATCATTTAGATTTTTATCAAATTTAACAGGTTTTCTTTTTAATTTAAAAGAATCATCAATATTTGGCAATTGATAAGTTTCATAATTTTCTTTTAATTGTATAAATTCATTTTTCCAATTTATTAAAGCATGTCTCGATTCAACAGGAAAAAGACTATTTTCTGAATAATCAGGTGAACTAAGAAAACTATCAATATTATTTATGTGAATTTCAAGATCATTAAAAATAATTTTTTTATATACTTCATCGAAATCATCTAAGGCTTTACCTTCTAAATAATCATAAATCCAAAATTTATCCAAAAGCCTAAAACAATGTTCAATTATTTGTTTTCTACTCCAAATATGAAGTAGTTTAGAAAGTGAAGTATCTCTTTCTTTTGACATTTCATCAATAGTTTTTTCTATAGTTTGAGTGATTAAATCATTTATTTCTTTTTGTTCTGAGATATTTAATTCATTTTCAAGTTTTAAATATAAACTATTTTCTTTTAATATTCTCATATAAAAACCATCTATTGTTGATATCCAATTATCAGAAAAACTTTGTTTAGCTTTAAGATAAAAACCATTTTCATCGTCTTCTTCAAAGATTTTTTTTGAAATAGATGAATAAATTCTTAATTGCATTTCTGCTGTGGCTTTTTTTGTAAAAGTAATAACTAATATTTTTCCAATATCACCTTCTACTTTATCTAAAAGCTTTAACATTCTAGTTGTTAAAACTTCGGTTTTACCTGCACCTGCACCAGCTGTAACTAAAATATTTTTATCTGTTGCCAAGGCTAATTTTTGTTCATCTGTCAAAGAACTTGTTTCGGTAGAATTAGAATTTTTATTAGGAAAAACAAATTTATCAGATGTTAAAATAGGAAAAGAATCAATATTTTTTATTTTTTCATTTTTAATTAAATTAATTTTTTCAGCATTATAATAACAAATTTTATCATAATCACAATAGGCACAAGCTTTATCAGGATCATTGGTAGTAAAATTAAATTTAGCTCCTTTTAAACCTGTTTTAATTTTTTCTAAATTTTCGGTAGATAAATCTAAAATACTTTTTGTATCTGTTTTTATTTCTTTTGCTTTATATTCTGGAATTACAAAACTAGGAGCAATTTTTTCAATATCTTTCATGGAATAATAAAAAGCGTGGCTAAAATCTTTTTTGTTTTGTTCTTTATATGCCATTCCATAAATTGGCATTTGAAAAGCCAAACCTTCTTTTATATCTTCAGTTGTATTATGGTTTCCTGATTTATAATCTATTATTCTAAATCTACCTTCTTTTTCGTCTATTCTATCAATTGAACCATTAAAATTAAATTCTGAAAATTTAAAATTAAATTTATGCTCGGTTTTAGTTGGCAACCAATTTTCTTCTATACTTTTTTCATCAGACTCTAAAATTTTGTATAAAATACCTTTTTTGTTTTCTTCTTTTAAACCTGTATTAAATTGATATTTCATATAATCAAGATATAAATTATCATAAATAGTTTCAAAATCTTTAAAAGTAGA
The DNA here is from genome assembly GCA_038060635.1 of Cyanobacteriota bacterium. Classification (GTDB taxonomy): domain Bacteria; phylum Cyanobacteriota; class Sericytochromatia; order UBA7694; family JACMQJ01; genus JBBTGK01. The sequence goes on from JBBTGK010000059.1 coordinate 15,302, forward strand.
TAAGGATATTTCATTTATAATTTTTTTCTTTTCATCAAAGGATATTTTAAGCATATCTTTGTTTATTAATTCATTATAAAAAACTTCAAGAATTTTATGGACAATAATACCTTTTACATTTCCCTCTATATCTTCAGTTTTTTCTTTGATACTTCTTATTTTTATTTTTCGATTAAAAAAATATTTCATAGGACATTTTGCAAATTCTTCTATTTGAGTAACCGATATTGTAGTTAAAAAACTTTCTTCATCGCTTGTATTTTCTAAATGCCCTTCGTATTTACTCCATATAGCAGAGTTTCTACTATTATAAAGATCTTTTATTTTTTTTAATTCTTCTGTTATGGTTTTATCATCTGCAAGTTGATTTATTTTATGGGTGGTTTTTGAATAGTTGTTTTCAAATTTAGTTTCATTAAATTTTTTAGCTTCTATATTTAAATCAACTAAAATCTCAGATTTTTCATTTTCTTCATTATTAATTAAAATTGGGTAAGAAAAATGTATGTCTAATAAACCAGATTCTTTCTTTTTTAGCATTTCATATAGAGTAAAAAGTTGTATATCCTTTTCTGTATGAGAGAGTATTTTATTAATTGATTTTGAAAAAATATCATTTTTATTTGGTATAGGAAAAAATTTTGATGTTAATCCAACTTGATAAATCTTTTTTAAATCTGCTTTATTAATGGCGTTTGAGCTACTTATAATAACACCTGTTTTTAGTTCATCTTTTTCATAAGTAATAGAAGGAGCAAATTTTTTGAAAAAACTTGAATAATCACTCAAAGAATATTTTTTGTTGTTTACTTTATTAATAAAAAAAGTTAAATCTTCTAAAAAACCAATAAATATTTTATAAAAACTATTTTCTTCATTATCTATTAAGTAATTACTTTTAATATTTAAGATATCAAAAGCACTAATTAGAATATTATGAAAATCATTAGCATAAGCTGTATTGGGAAGAATATTTTTTAAATCATTTAGTTTTTTATAAAAATAGGTTAAATGTAAAAAAGCCAATTTATAGTTATAGGCTACTTTTTCAATTTTTTCGATGCTAAATTTTGCTTCTTTTTCAAAATAAGAAGTAAGTTTTTTAAAAGAGTTTTCACTAAATAAAATAAAATCCATACCTGCTTTTAGCATAATTTCTTCTATAAATCTTTTATTAAATTCTTTTTCTTGAATTTCTATTAGGTTTAAATCTATTTCTAAAAATTTATTGTTAAATTTAATATTAGTATCTAATTCTTCATGAGATATTTTTACAAAAGGTGAATTTAAAAACTTAAATACGTCTTTTCTTCTATTCCAATCCATTTCTAACCAAAAACTTAAAAATTTAGTTAAAGGGTGAGTTGCTAAATTATTTGAAAAAGTTGTAAAATGAGGTATATCATAATCATTAAATATTTTATTTATTTTGAATTCATAAGCTTTATCTGGAATATAAACACCTATTTCTTCTGGTTTTAGGATGTTATTTTTAATATCATCTTTTATTTTATATGCAACATGGTTAATTTCTGTTTCCCAATCATCATAAACTAAACAAGTAATACTTTTAGCTTTTATTTCGCTTATTTCTTTTAAATCATAACTTAAGGTATTTGGAGAATTTAAGGTAAAATAGTTTTTAAGACTTGAATTAAAAGCTAAGTAATCATTTGATTGATAAAAATCATAAATATATTTTGATAAACTACTTATTATTACTATGTTTTCATATTTTTTACAGTAATTAAATAATACTTTCCAATGTAATTCACTTAAATAAAAAAAATCACCAACTAGCACAATTTTATTGAAATTATTATTTTTTGGAATATCTTCTTTTGAAAGATTAAAAAGGTTAGAGGCAAAATCTTTAAAGTTTTTTTCTTCACATTCTTTTTTAAAAAGAGCATAAATAATTTTAGTATGGTTTTTTATATTTTCTGTTAGGTTTTTAGCTCCAATACTTGGATATAGCCTTATTATTTTTAAAAGTTCAATAAAACCTATTAATAAAGAGTTTTGTTTTTCTAAAAATTTTAAATCCTTATTTTTACTAATGAGTTTTTCTGTAAGTATTTTTACTTCTATTTCAGATAAAATATCTTTTTTATTCTTTTTTTCTAAATGATTGAAAAATGTTTCAATAGTTGTGTTTTTAGGTTGATATTTTGGATCTAATGATTTTAAAATAAAGTTTTTACTAAATTCTGAATCAAAAAGCCATAGTTCAGAATCAGTTTTTTTTCCACTGTTAATATATTCATTTATATTTTTATATAACATGTAAGCCCTTTCAATACGATTTTTTTATAACAAACATGAATCATGAAGATTTTATTTATATTTCCATATTTAATTGGTATATTAAGGATTACCTCTTATAATAGCAATATTATCTAAAAATCTATATTTATATCTTTTAATATTAGCTAAATTTGATATTGTATATGATACAAACTCTCTTGAATCAACTTTTAATAAAAGAAAAAATTTTACTTTAATTTTACTTTTGTCTAAAAAATTAGAATAGAAACTTTTATTAATATTATAATACCCTGCAATGGAAAGTAATAAAGAATAACTATCTATAATTTTATTATCTATTTCAAATTTATCAAATTTATCTTGTAAAAAGCTTTGAAATTCATCAATATTTATAAATTTACTTTTATTATGAATAATAATCTGACTAACATCTTTTTCTTCAATAAATACTAATTCATTTCCAGAAATATTTATATCTAAATAATCAGCAGACTTTGGGGAGGGAATTCTTATGGTTTTAGTAAAATTATTTTTTATATCATCATAATTTAACATAAAATTACTTGTATAATAAGGAATCCTAATATTTGAATGGAATATTAAATTATTATTTGTTAATAAGTCTTTTAAATCTGTTAGCATTTTTTAACTCTCAAAATTTAGAATTTGCATTGGATGAGCTAATTTATTAAATATAGGCTCTGGATTTTCAGTAACATCTAAAAAAATAGAACCATTTTCATTTGTTTCACCCACATATAATTTAGTTTTTTCAAAAATATCATATTTGTTTGAATAAACTAATATACTTTCAATCATATAAGGGCTATGAGACGTTATTAATGTTGTAATTCCTGCTTTTACCAATTTAACAATTAATTCTGCATATTTTAATTGCCATTCTGGATGTAAATGAACTTCAGGCTCATCAATAATTAATAAAGAACGTTCATTTATATAGTTTGAGGCTAAAAGAAGTTGAATAATACCAAAGGATTTTATACCTGAAGCAATATTTAAAGGTTTTATAATATGATTATTACTTTTTTCAAACCTAAAATCTTCATCATCTAGATTATAAGAAACATTTCCATTAATAATATCTTTAATATCCTCTAATAATTTTGTATATTCATTTAATGATAACAAACTCAGATCATTATTAGATTGTGATATTTTCTCAAGAAGATCTATCCAAAGTATATTTTCATTCAATTTCTTAGATCTAGAAAAAGCTAATTGATTTTTTATAAAACTTGAAAGATGCATTATTATTGGAGATTCAATAAAAGTTGCGTCTTGAAAGAAAAACTCGTCCTTTAATGAAAAAGAATTTGTTTCATTATTTTTTATTTCAACATTTAGGATTTTAAGTTCGCCTTCTTTATAATTTAATTCAGATGTTAAATTCTCTTTAAATTTATTGTTAATTTGCCCTTGAAATAAGGTTTTAATTATTCTATCATGAGTATTTATAAATTTTACTTCTTTATCTTCGAGAGAAATTAAGTCATTAAAAGCATTATTTATTTTTATAAATTCTTCTTCAGAATTTCTTATTATTTTTTCACTTTCTTCTCTATTATCAATACTTTCTTTAATTAGTAAAAATAAATTATTTTTGGTTTTTTCCAATAAAAAATTAAAATCATTCTTATTTAAGTTTAATTGCTCGATAAAGACTCTCTTATAATGGAAAAAATCTTTTATTTCACGTAATTCGTCCCTAATTTTTGCCGAAATACCTCGTAAATTAAAATATAATTTATCAATTCTTCTTTGAATTTCATCAATTTTACTCTCTGTAAATTCTCTTTCTGAACTGTTAATAGTTTTAATTACAGAAAAAATAGATTTACCTATAAACGATTTGCCAATATCATTATACCCTGCAATAAGAGTTAACCCATTTAACTCAATATCAGCACTTTCAATTATTCCTATATTTCTTAGTTGAAAAAGTCTCATTTTTATTATTATTTATTCTTATAACATTGTTAAAGTATAATACATTATTTCAATTATAAAATAGAATTATTTTTATTAAAAGAAGAATTAATTATAGTTCACTTTAACATATTGCTAAATTCCAGAACAGAGTATAAAAAATACTTTCTTATTTAAAAATATAACATTAAAAGTCTATTTTTCTATTTTTATTTTAAAATTCTACAAAAGTTTTTTAGACAAAATATAAATTTTTAGTGATTATAATTATGATATAATTTAAATTTGTCTGATGTAATAATATTATGAAATAATTAAAAATGGGTAGAAATAAATGCAAAGTAATATAGAAGACGATAACTATAATAAAATGAAAAAATTAATTTCTACTTTAAATGATAGAAAAATGAACGAAGCATCTACAAGGCATAATATAATTGATTTTGTATTACATGATTTCTTAGCATGGCCTAAAAATAGAGTAGATGTAGAAGAATACATTAACCCTGGATTCGCAGATTATATACTTAAAAAAGATAATAATGAACCTCTTTTATTTATTGAAGCTAAAAAAGAAGGTGTTTATTTCGAATTACCTATCCCTTACAGTAGTTCAGAAACTTCATGTTTTATATCTATTAACAAACTAATTAGTAATGAAAATATTAAATCAGCGATGTATCAGGTAAGACAATATTGTTTTGATACTGGCTGCGAATATGCTTGTATTACAAATGGTCATGAATGGATATTTTTTAGAACATTTGAAAAAGGAAAAAGATGGGAAAATATTCAGGCCTTTATTATTAGAAAATTAGACTTTTTTCTACAAGAGTATACAAAATCAATTAATATTTTATCTTTTACAGCAATAACCGAAAATGCATCACTTCCAAATTTACTACTAACATCATTACCAAAAGATAGAAATATTTTCTACCCTAAAGAAAAAATAGCTTCATATGAGCATAAAATAACTCCAAATAGACTCTCTAATACTTTAAGGCCAATAATTAATCATTATTTTGGTGTTATTAATGATAATGATACTGATTTTATGGATAAATGCTATGTTTCGCAAAGAGAATATAAAAGTACATATGATGGTATTCATTATGTTTTGCAAGATTCACTTACACCTTATTTTGAGCAGTTTGGAGTAAATCAATTAAATGACACAGGAAAAGGAGGACAATTAGGTGGTAAACTAACAAAAAATCTAAAAAAAAATAGAAAAGATGAAGTATTGGTTCTATTTGGAGGAAAAGGTTCTGGTAAATCAACTTTTATTAAAAGATTATTGTATCATACTCCTCCTCGTTGGCTAAAAGAGCATTCAAAAATAGCAATAATTGATTTGTTAAAAATTCCTGAAGATAAAGAAGTTATCAGAAAAACTATTTGGGATAAGCTTGTTGATCAATTAGATACGGAAAATTTAATGAAATCTACAAGAGAAACCCTTATTAATCTATTGTTTAAAGACAATTTTGATGTTGCTATTAAACAAGATTTATCAGGGTTACAAAAATCTTCGGAAAGTTTTAATTTAAAGTTAAATTCTCTTATAACTGAATGGAAAAATGATAAAAAATATTGTTCAAATAGACTTGTAAAATACTGGAATGAACAAAATAAAGGAGTTATTGTTGTTGTTGATAATACAGATCAATATTCTACAATTATTCAAGATTTTTGCTTTACATCAGCTCAAGAAATATCTAATAATCTTAATTGTGTTGTTTTAATTTCTATGAGAGAAGAAAGATTTTATGACTCTAAAATACATGGAGTACTTGACGCATTTCAAAACTCTGGTTTTCATATAAGCTCTCCTAAACCATCGGATGTATTTAAGAAAAGGCTAGCATATACAATTAATTTACTTAAAGATTCAAATAAAAGAAAAGATTATGTAGAAAGTTTAAGTCAAGAATTTGTGAGAGATTATATTTCATATTTAGAGATATTAAAGGGAGAGTTTTCAAAAGAAAATTCTCCTTTAAATAATTTTCTTACCGCAAGTGCCCATGGTGATATCAGATTAGCACTTGATCTTTTTAGGAGCTTTATTTTATCTGGATATACAAATGTAGATGAAATGTTGTATGCTGGTACTTGGGTTTTTAAAATACACCAAGTTTTAAAACCTATAATGATTCCTGAAAGATATTTTTATGAAGAGTCATTAAGTGCAATACCAAATATTTTCCAACTTCGTTCAAAAAGACATTCATCACATTTTACTTCATTGAGAATTCTTAGAAAGTTATCAAATGGTATGGATATAAAATCTCCTTCATATTATTCTTTAGCAAAACTAAAAACATATTTTGCTGAAACCTTTAATATGGTTGAAGATTTTGAGTTAAATTTAGAAATTTTATTAAAACATGGATTTGTTGAGGCAAACAATAGACTTGATTCTTACTCTTCTAATGTTGATAGTTTAAAAATAACAAATTATGGATTATATATGGTTCAAGAGTTAGCATATGAATTTACTTATTTAGATTTAGTATGTACCGATTGTGGTATTTTTTCAGAAAAAATTAGTAATTTTTTAACAGAAGCTGCCAAAAATGAATATAAATTATTTACAAGAGGTGAAAGATTGGAACGAGTTCTTGTTAGATTGGAACGAGTTAATGAATTTATTAAATATTTGTCTGAAGAAGAAAGTAAAGAAAAAGAAGTTTACTCTTTAGGTATGCCAGAAAAAGAAATGTTTAAATTTAAAATAATTGAGAAATTTAATAATTATGAAAATATTATTAAAGAAAGTGCTAAAAAACAACATCAAAAAAATATTAAAAAATATTAATCTCATAACAGATAAAGAAAAATATTAGATGTAAAAAAAGAGATTTCAAAAAATATAAAAATTGAGATAGAATATTGAGAATAATTTATAAGAATCAGGTTTGTTTTCAGAAATAAAAAATCTGATTGAACAAAATAAAAACAATATCGCTATTTTTTTTAATGCTGAAATGAGTATAATATAGAACTTATATGTTCTAATAAAAAGGTTTTTCAACACCTTTTTTAGTAAGAAAGTGCAAAGCGTTTTTTTTTTATAGCTATATGAAAATTTAAAATAAAAAAATGAATGATAAGCCAAAAATTAAAATTTTAGATAATTCCGAATTACGAGATAAATTATTATCCCTAACAAAAAAAGCTGAACAAGTTGACTTGGCAAATTGGGCTATAAATTGTGCAAAACATATTTTGGATTTATCAAATGAAAAAATAAATCTCGAAATTGTAAATTTTGGATTTGAAACAAATAAACTATGGCAAGAAAATAAGGCAAGTGTTCATCAAGTACGCCAAGCAGGATTTAAAATTCACGAAGAAGCAAGAAAATGTAAAACTGAAATTTCAAAAACTGTTCTCAGAACAGTTGGACAAGCCGTAAGTGTTGGACATATGAAAGAACATGCAATAGTTTGTAGTGATTATGCAATTAAAACTGTTCAATTATATACATCAAATAATATTGAAAAAATAACAGAAGAAAGGCATTGGCAAATAGAAGAATTACAGAAAATAATAACAAAGTTATAATCTAAATATGTAAAATGTTTTGAAATATTGAAAAATATGTTTAACTTCTTGTTTGTGATATATCATTGTGTGAACATTTAAGAAGATTAATTAGAGAAATTAATTTTAGGTTATCTATTATTAAGAAGTGATATATTAAGAAGTGATAAATATGAGAAAATTGTTGTTCAAAAATAAAAAGTATGAAAACCCTAGTATATTAGAGATATTTAGTGATGAGGAATATAGTAATATAGTTAAGGTTAATTTATTCCAAGAGATACATTTTAGCCGACTAAAAAAAAATGACTTGGATTCTTATATAGAGGCTAAAATAAAAAAAGGTTGGAAAGACTCTGAAAAAGATAAAAAGGTTATATTAGATCCAATATTTGGCTTAATTTTAATTGATAAACATGGAAATCTGAGTTCATCTAAGTATATAGATATATTTAAAAGTTATGTAAATATAGAATTGGGTAATCTGGAAAATAATAATTTAGAAATATCTATAAAAAAATATAGGGTTTTATTTTGTGAGTTTATAAATAAGCAAGAAGAATTAAAAAACATCTTATTACCTTATATATATAAATATGCAAAAAAAAAATATAAAGAAATATTAGAATATTATGAAGATGAACAGTTGAAAATAGTAAAAAAAAGCTTAAAAACAGAATCAGGTGTTTTTGATAATCTTATAAAAATAACTAATATAGATTTTAATATAGATTTTAAGTATGATAATTCTTTTATTCTAAGTTTTGATTGTGATTGGGATGAAGAACATGGAATGGGAATAAGTATTAATAATTGGGAAATTAAAAATATAGGTGGAGCAGGAGATGTTTGGTTTTAAAAATAAAATTTACCACAACATAAAATTGATAAAAATAGAGATAGAATATGGAGAATAATTTAGAAAAATCAGGTTTATTTTCAGAAATAAAAAATCTGATTGAACAAAGTAAAAACAATATTGCAATTTCTGTAAATGCTGAAATGAGTATGCTTTATTGGAATATTGGCAATCGAATAAACAAAGAGATTCAAAATGAAAATAAGGAAGAATCTTATGGTAAAAAGATTGTCGCTACACTGTGGCGACAATTAAGTAGTGAATATGGAACATCATTTTCAGAGAAAAATTTAAGAAGAATGATTCAATTTGCTAATGCTTTCACAGATAAAAAGATTGTTGTAGAACTGATACAACACTTGAGTTGGTCTCATATAAAAGAATTAATTCCAATAAAAGAACCTTTAAAAAGAGAATTTTATATAGAAATGTGTAAAATGGATAAATGGAGTGTAAGAACCCTTAGTGATCGTATAGATTCAATGCTTTTTGAAAGAACTGCTATTAGTAAAAAACCTGAAAAAACAATTGAAAATGATCTTTTAGCTTTAAAAAACGAAGCAAAATTAAGCCCTAATTTAGTTTTTAGAGACCCATATTTTTTAGATTTTCTTGGCTTAAAAAATACCTATTCAGAAAAAGATTTAGAAAACTCTATTTTATCAGAATTACAAAATTTCATTTTAGAATTTGGTAGTGATTTTGCATTTTTAGCAAGACAAAAACGCATTACCATTGGAGATGATGAATTTTATATTGACTTATTATTTTATCATCGTAAATTAAAAAGATT
>JBBTGK010000060.1:0-20690 GCA_038060635.1 Cyanobacteriota bacterium
TTATTACTTTATGACTTAATCATACAAGGGGTTTGATTCATCAAACAGCCTTTTAATTTATTAATAACCTCTAAAAGAAAAAGGTATTTTTTTTACTAATTCAGCATCTTTTTTATCTATAGATGTTCTGGTCAGTATTTCGGTTAAAACATAAACTTTAGTATTTTTAGAAAAAACATAAATTACCATATTTAGTGTATCACTTTGATATGATCTCCAAATTCCTTTATCAAGATGAATACTATCTAGCTCTTTTTTTAAAAAAGTTCGTTGTGCTTTTCTTTTCATATTATTTAATTCTATTTCAAATTTATTCATATAATCTAAAACATCAACTTTTTCTTTCATATCTTCTGTTTTTATCCCAACAAAAGCTGTTTCTAATTTATTAGCAAAAGTTACATCATAATCTTGCTCACCTTCTATTTTTTCAAAGTTGGGTGGATAATTAACTTTATAATTTTCTTTTTTATTTATATATAAATCAAGTTTTTCTGCAAAAGCATTTAAAATTATAAATAAACTAAAAAATATTACTAAAAAAATCTTTTTATAATCAAAAAAAAGAGGATTGTAATTTTTATAAAAAACTAATTTTCTTAACAAGGGTGCTTTATTCCCTTGTGTATTTAATAAAAAACTTTTTTTCATTATCAAACTCATCTGTTTAGCTCTCTATAACCATTTTTCAACTTTTATATTGTTAAAAATATTCTCAAAATCTGATAGATTAAAAACTCCACCTTTTTTTGTTAATGTATTTGCAGAACCAGCAGAAATTCCAGATTTACCAATATCTTCAATAGATTTGTCATTTACAAAAGAATAAATCATTCCTGCTAAAAAAGAATCACCAGAACCAACCGTATTAACAATATCTATTTTAGGTGAGTGTAATCTATAAATTTCGTTTTTATTTCCAATAATGCAACCATCCTTATCTAAAGTTATACAAGCTATTTTTGAATAATTAGTTAAAAAATAAATGCCTTTAATTAAATCATCATCTGTTTTTAGTTCAAATTCTAATAAATCTTCTGCTTCATGACGATTTGGTTTTATTATATAAGGTTCGGCCCCTAATCCTTTTTTCAAAACACTTTCTTTTGCATCTAAAATTGTAATTAAACCAAATTTTTTTGCTATGGTTATTATTTTGGCATAAGTATCATCTGGTAAAGATAAAGGTAAACTACCAGAAATTACAATTATTTTAGCTTGTTTGCAAAGAGTTTCTAATTTTTCAAAAAAACCACTTAATTCTTCTTCAGAAATAAAAGGGCCATTTTCATTTATTTCAGTTATTTGATTATTTTTTTTATCTATAAGTGCTAAACAACATCTAGTATTATTTTTTATTTTATAAAAATCATATTCAATACTATCTTCATTCATTAATTGTTCTAATCTATCGCCAAAAAAACCACCTAAAAAACCTGTAGCCAAAACTTTTTTTTTATAACCTAATGTTATTAAAGCTCTGGTAACATTAAGACCTTTTCCTCCTGCAACTTCTAGTGGTTGAGGAATTCTATTTATTTTACCTAAAATAAAATCTTCTGCCGAAGAAGTTCTATCAACAGAAGCATTAAGTGTTACTGTAAGTATCATTATGATTTTTCTATTTTTACTCTTGGATCTAATACAGCATAAGAAATATCTGTAAGTAAGTTGGCAATTATTATTACAAAAGAAGAAAATAATACAGTACCTAAAACCATAGGAATATCTTTATCTCTAAGCGCTTGAACAGCTAATAGACCAATTCCTGGTCTGGTAAAAATAGTTTCTGTAATAACTGCACCACCAAGTAAAAAACCTACATCCATACCAATATATGTAACAATTGGAACAAGTGCATTTCTTAAAGCATGTTTTATCAATACAACAAACTCAGAAACTCCTTTTGCTCTTGCAGTTCTTATATAGTCTTGTTTTATTACTTCTAAAATACTAGATCTGGTTAATCTTGCTATTACGGCAACTTCTCTTATTCCTAAGGCTAAAGCAGGTAATAAAAGATATTTTAAATTTTCAGGGAAATATTCTGAATAACCACCATCAGGTAAAAGTTTTAATTGATAAGCCATAAATAAAATTAGAATTTGACCAACCCAAAAATTAGGGGCAGAAACTCCCGCTATGGCAAAAACCATAAAAAATCTATCCCAAAATGAATATTGTCTTACTCCAGAAATTAAACCTATAGGAATACCGATTATTACAGCAATTATAATTGAAGCAATAGTAAGTTCTATTGTAGGAGGTAATCTTTCTATTATGGCAGGAGTAACATCTTCTTGTCTTACTTCACTTCTACCAAGATCGCCTTTGCAAACTTTGAAAATATAATTAACATATTGAGAATAAATAGGCTGATCTAAACCCATTTTTTTCCTTATCGCAGCCTTAGTTTTTTCGTCTGCATGTTGACCTACTATAGTTGAAACAGGATCACCTGGAACTATATATAGAAGTGCGAATGATATTGTAAAAATTCCAAAAAGCGTTACTGGAATCATTAACATCCTTTTTAAAAGGTATTCAAACATTGCTAGTTACTTTCTATTTTTTAAGAATATTTAGGGTTATTATATCATCATGTTATTTATGAGGTAATATGTGAATAGTATTTTTTGTGGATTATTTTCATGTATTTATATTTTAAAGCCTTTCATATCATTTTTATGGTTACATGGTTTTCTGGTCTTTTTTATCAATTTAGGCTTTATGTCTATCATGTAGAATCAAAAGAAGAAGTTGTAAGAGAACAGTTAAAAATAATGGAAAGAAGGTTGTATAAGTTTACAACACCTTTAATGATATTAACGCTTATTTTTGGTGCAATTACAGCTTATATGTTTGTAAATGGTAGTTTAGAAGAATTATTAAACCAACATTGGTTATTACTAAAAATCTTTTTTGTAACGATTCTTATTTTATATCATATTTTTAATGGAGTTATTTTAAAACAATTAAAAGAAGATAGATGCAAATTAACTTCTAAACAATGTAGATTATTAAATGAAGTTCCTGTTCTTTTTTTATTTTCAATTATTTTATTAGCTAGTTTAAAACCTTCTTTTTAGAGTAGTTTTTTATTTCCAAATATTAAAACTAGTTCTATATACTTATAAAAAAATTTATGAAGGTTTTAAAATTTATATGAAATTTGAAATATATATTATGTTATTATTTCGGGATATATTTCTTAAATTGTACAAGTTAAACTAAAGGAAAATAATTAGTTATGAATAAAAAAATAATATCTTCATTTGTTTTTTCTTGTTTTTTTCTTATTAATAATGAAATTTCTTATGCAAATAATGATTTAAATAAAGATTCTAGTGAAATAAAAAATAAAATAACACAAAAAATAATTAAATTAGATAGTCAAATTGATTCTGTTTATGGATTTTCAGAGGGTCTGGCAGTAATAAAAAATAAAAGTGGAAGATATGGATTTATTAACAAAGAAGGTAAATTTGTTATTAAACCTATATTTGTATTTGCTAAAGATTTTAAAGAAGGTTTAGCTCCTGTTCATATCGAAAATAAGTCAGGAGGAAATAATAAATTAGGATTTATTGATAAAAATGGTAAATTTGTAATTGAGCCAAAATATGAATATAGCTATGATTTTAATGAGGGGTTAGTTCCAGTTGGGTTAAATGATAAGTGGGGATTTATTGATAAAAATGGTAAAGAAGTTATTCCTCTTATTTATGAAATGGCAACTTCATTTAGAAATGGTTTAGCAAGAGTTGCAATAAAGAAAAAATATGGTTTTATAGATAAAACAGGTAAATTAGTTATTCCAGCTAAGTTTGATAATGTAGACGATTTTCAAGAAGATTTATCAGCTATAACAATAGATGAGAAAATGGGATTTATTAATAAAAAAGGAGATATAGTTATTCCTCCTGAATTATATTATTATGGTTCCTTTTATGAGGGATTGTCTTCTGCAACTGTTAATTATGAGGATAAAGTCGGTTTTATTAACAAAAAAGGCGAATATGTTATACCTCCTAAATTTGATGAAAGTGTTTATTTTTCAGAAGGATTAGCTTATGTAAAAATAAAAAATAAATATGGTTTTATAGATAAAACAGGTAAATTAGTTATTCCAGCTAAATTTGATATGGCATTAAATTTTGAAAATAAATTAGCTTATGTAGAAGTAAACAAAAAAATAGGTTTCATAAATAAAAAAGGAGATTTTATTATTCCTCCTATTCTAAAAATGGGGTTTATTACTGAAGAAAATCCATCGTTTTTAGACTTTGGTACAGAAAAATATTTAATAAATATAAATGGAGAAAATAAAGAAAAATCATTATTCGAATTAGTCGAAAAATTGAATAATTCATTGAAAATTGACAAACCAAAAGCTGACAATAAATCTATTGATATTAAAATTAAAAAAACTAAAAAAGTAATTTCAGAACAAGATATAGCAATTAATTATATTATTGCTCAAAAATATAATAATAGTAAGGAGTTTGAAAAAACTATAGAACTACTTGGAAATATTAATCAAGAATCTGAGTTGAATGATGAAATAAATACTCTTTTATCAATAGCGTATCTTGAGTTAGGACGGAAAGAAATTAGAAACTTAAATCCTGAAAAAGCAATTAAAAACTTAATTTTAGGAAAAAGTAGTGTAAATAAAATAAAAAATGATATTAAAGTTAAAAAAGAATTAGATGAACTAATAAGTAAGGGATTAAAGTATGCCCCAATGTATAAAGGAGTCCTTTTTATTAACAATAAAAAATATAAAGAAGCTGAAAAAGAGTTTCAAAAACTTATTAAAAGTGATCCTCAAAATGCTGATTATTACGATCAATTGGGAATGGTTAAATATTATCTTGGTAATAAGAATGAAGCTATTAAACTTATGGAAAAGTCAATAGATTTGAGTAAAGATAAATATATTGGCTATTATGATTTAGCTTGTTTGTATTCTCTTAATAATGATAAAAAACTAGCAATTAAAAATTTAGCAATTAGTATAAAATTAAAACCAGATTTAAAACAAAACGCAATTAAAGATGAACAATTAGATAATATTAGAAATTCAGAAGAATTTAGAAAATTAATAAAATAACTACATACAACATTTAGATATAATAGAAATCTTTTGGTTTGAATTTTTTAAAACACAGAACACTGTAAACAATGGGCTTTAGTCCATTGTAAGGTAAAAACCAATTTTGTTTGAGTATATATATCTAATAGATTAGCTAGTACATCATATACAGATATTCGTTATAGGAAATAAAGTTAAATAAAAAAGGGGTTATTTAGAGTTCAATATTATTTGTAGTTTAAAAAATTATGGATAATTCTTTTGATTTGAAAAATTTATAACAACAAACAAAATAAAACAATATATAAAATATTATGAAAATAGTTTTTTTTGGAAAGAAATTTATAGAATTAATCGATTAAATTAAATACTATTTTTAGATTTTCATAGATACATAATTTAGCATTCATATTTTTTTTTAGAATAATTAGAATATAATAATATTTATAGAGGTAAATAAATATTTAAATTAGGTATTTCTTAAGAAATTTCCAAGAAACAATATTGAGAATCAAAGTAGAAGTATGAGTAAAATTAAAAATACAAAATTAAAGATTATGGTTGCTTCTACTGTTTATAATTTTAAAACAGATTTAGAGCAAATTTGTTCTACTTTAACAGGATTTGGATATCATGTAATTAATTCTCATATTGGAACAATAAAAAGTTTGGGACATGATCCAACGAAAGCTTGTCTTAAAGCAGTAGCTGAATGTGATTTTTTTCTTGGTATTATTCTTCCACATTATGGATCTGGAATAACTCATCAAGAAATTAGTAAATCAATAGAACTTGATAAACCAAGATGTTTTTTAGTACATAGAGATGTAACAGTTTCAAGAAAATTATTAGAACAATTTATTTATACAGATATAAAAAATAGAGTTAAAAATCCAAGTTTCATTTTCAAAAAAACCTCTGTTTTAGAAAATATAAAAGTCATTGATATGTACAACGAAGCCATACAAGATGATCAACCTATAATGAATAGAAGATGGGCTCATGAATTTACAAATTATAACTTAGATGGTTCACCTTTTATTATCACTCAATTTGAAGATAAAAAAGAAGTTGAAAAATTTATTTCTGAATATAATAAAAATAAGGTTTCAAAATGAATTCAGAACAATTAATTAATGCTTTACTTAAAGAAAATAAAAATGAACAATTTGAATTTAATGAGTCTTTAAATTTAAGATTTGTTGGAAGTGTTATATGTTCTTTTCTTAATAATAATGGAGGACAGATTCTTATTGGTATTGATAATAAAAAAGAAATTGTTGGTGTAGAACATGCTGATAGATTAAAAACTCAAATAGAAAGATTTTTAATAAAAAAAATTATTCCAGAATCACCTGTTATGGTTTCAATAGAAAAACATTTTGATAAAGATTTAATTTTAGTTAAAGTTTGGGGTGGAGCTAATCAACCTTATATTTTTGAGGGTAATATTTTTTATCGTAGAGGTAATAAAACAGTAAAAGCATCATCAAAAGAAATTTCAACACTAATACATGAAAGACAAAATAATGAGCTTCATTGGGAAAGACGAGCTGTTTTAGGCTTTGAATTTGAAGATCTTAGCTTATCAGAAATTCAAAAAACAATAAATAAATCCGTTATAGAAAATAAAATGGATAAAAATAATGATAAAATCCTTGATTTTCTATCCCATTATGGATTATTTAAAAATGGTAATTTTACTAATGCCTGTGTTATTTTATTTGCAACTACGCCTGCTCGTTTCATTCCTCAATCTAGAATTAGAGTTTCATTTTTAAATAAAGGTAAAACCGATGATGAATTTAAGGCTAATAAAATTTTAGAAGGTAATCTTTTTAAAAATATTGAAGGTATTATAAGTTTTTTAGAAGAAAATTTAAGTAATATAAGTAAATTTAGTAAAAATGATTGGGAACGTAAAGATGATTTTATTTATCCTATGATTGCACTTCGTGAAGGTATATTAAATGCTCTTATTCATAGAGATTATTCAAATATTTCAGGTTCAATTTCTATTATTATTTATTCTGACAGACTGGAAATTAGTAATATAGGCAAATTAAGCTTAGATGTTAGCGAGTTAGAGAAAAATCACTTATCTATGCCAGTTAATCCTGATATAGCACATATTGCTTTTCTTAGAGGTTATATTGAAAAAATTGGAAGAGGGACTTTAAAAATTATAGATGCTTGTAAAGAAGCTGGTTTAAAAGCTCCAAAATGGACAACTGATAGCAATTCAGTAACACTTACTTTTTTTAATAAAAGTAATAAAGTTGAACATAAAGGGTTCTTTGAAAGTTTAATAGAATCAACTAAAGATGGTTTTAATCAAATAAAAAGTAATGTAGCAGAAAAAGGAGGATGGATTCCTGCAATAATTGAAGCAAATCAAGAAGAAAATAAAAAAGCTCTTGAGGAAGCAAACAAATTAGCAACAAAAAAAATACTTGAAGAAGAAAATAGAAAAAAAACGAATGATAAAGTAATTGAGGGAGTAATTGAGGGAGTAACTGAGGGAGTAACTGAGGGAGTAAAAGAAAAAATTATTATTCTGTTAAATTTAATTATTAATTACGAAGGCAAACGAATACCTTTTTATGCTGAAAAAATATCTGAATCTGATAAAAATATTGAGAGATATATTAAACAATTAAAAAAATTTGAATTAATTGAATATAAAGGAAGTAGTAGAACAGGTGGTTATTTCTTGACAAATAAAATAAAAGAAAAATTAAAATAAAACATAATTAGTTACCAATATATTATCTAACACAATTATTACAAACTTTACCATCAAATTTACCTGTAAATTCTAGGCAAAAACAACAAATACCAAGTTTTTTACCAATAACATCTAAAATTTCACCTGGATTACAGTCATTAGCATAACCTATTTCCATAATGTTATTAACAAGTGGTTTATTTTTTTCTTCGCCTAAAAATTTAAAAACGTTATCTTTTTATAGTAAAATTAAAACTTCGTTTAGCATATAACTTCCACTACGATTAGATATATATTTAGCCCTTAAATAAAATGATTATATTTAGTAATTATAACAAAAAAAGTATTTTTTATATCTATAATTTTAATTGTTATAAACATATAATAAAAATACCTTGCTAAATTAAAATTTTTATGAAAATAATGTAATCATAATCAAAAGATTTGTGCTATAATCTTTTCGCTTACATTTAAATTTTTTTATGTCTTATTATTATTTTTTTAAAATTATATATTTAGGGATATTTATACTATAAATATCTCTATATTTTGAATTATTATAATTTAAGGTTGCGTTATGGCAAAAAAAACTCTTTTATTGTTAATCTTTTTATTATTTTCTTGCAGTTTAAATCAAAATAATAATGAATACTTAATAAATAAAAAAACATCTCTATTAAATATAGATAATATAAATTTTAATTTTTCTAAATTAGAAGATATTAAATTAAAGTTGAAATTAGAAACTAAAAATAAGTTCCAAGGTGGATATATAGATAATGATAATAATTTGTTAATTTTTTTAGGAGATAAAATATATTTTAATAACAATAATATAATTGAATATTTTAATTTAGATAAAAAATATATCAATTACACTTTTGGGTCTTTTAATTTAGACAAAAATGGAAATGGAATATCTTTTTATTACCCTGAAACTGGGAATGGAAATGAAAATGTATCTATAGTAAAATTTGAAAAATTTAAACCCAATGATTCTTTTTTAATATCAGAAAAAAAATATCCTATTCCAAAACATATATTTAATTATTCTGATTATAAAGGTAATGCATATTCTTTTTTTAATGAAAATACTGAGCTTTATACATTTAAAATAAAAGATTTTTTTAATTACAGTATAGAAAATAATTTTAAATTAAATAATAATGAAAAATTTAAAGTATTAATTTCAAATAATACATCTAATCTTTTGGTTATAACTAAAAATGAAAATAGTAATAATATTTACAGTTATAAAAGTTATTTATTAAATGATACTAATTTAAATTTAAATATGGGCAAAATAATAACTTTCTCAGAAAGTAATATAGAGGGAAATATTAAGGGAAATATAGATGAAAATGGTAATGGATATATATATTATTTTCTAAATAATAAAATAGAATTAAAAAAAATACATAAATATATTATAGATAGTTATTCATATTTTTTTGATAAAATTAATACAAATAATATTATTTTGAATTCAAAAGGAAATGGATTTTTGCTTAATATTGAAAATAACAATGAGTTTAATTTTTATGAAATAATAAATTATACTTTAGCAGAAAAAAAATTATCTATTTCTTCTAATGGTTTAGCTAATTCTTCACCTTTTTATTGTATAAATAACAAAGGAAATGGTTTTGTTTTATTAAGTTCATATAAAAAAAATATAAATTACTTAGATGAAATAGAATATAACAATGATTTAGTTTTTGTTAGTAATTATAAAATAATTAAATAACAGTAATTTTCAAAGTATTGTATTTAAAGTAAAATCATCATATATTTTTGGACAGAGTCTATAAATTCAAGTAAATGTGTTTCTATTTAATCAGTAATTTATTATTTCTGATTTTATTTTAAATTTTAAGGGGTAATTATGTTTAGATTAATGTTTTTAGTTGCTAGTTTTTTTATCCTATCTTGTGATAATAATAATATAAAAGAAATTATTAAAATTGAACAAAACAAAAATAATATTCAGAATAATAATACTGATAATAGTAGTTTTTTTTCAAATATAGAAAAATTTAAAGAATTAAAAGATAAATTTAAAAATAATAATGAAAACGTCTTTATTCAAGGTTATTTTGATAATGATAATAATGCTATGATTTTTTTTGAAAATAAGTTATATATATTAAATAAAAATTCAGAATTAAAAATTATTCATGATTTAGGCGAATATTCAAAATATATTTATTCAAGACCAATTCTTGATAAAAATGGAAATGGTCTAAATTTTTATACTTCAGAAACAGGTGGTTCTTTTGATGTTTATATGATAAAAAAATTTGAAAACTTTATTCCAACTGAATCTTTAATAATAAGGGATCCTTATGTTATTGTTCCAGATATAAATGAACTTTCTTATAATAATTATATTGGTCAAGGCTACTCTTTTGAAAAAGATGAAAATAAAGAACTTATTTTTTTTGATATTAATGGTTTTTTTAAATATAATGAGTCTGGAAAATTTAGGTTAGAGAATAATGAAAAATTTCAATCAATAATTTTGAATAAAAATAATAATGGTTTTATTTTTACTAAAGAAGATCCAGTCGCTACTATTTATACTAAAGAAAATCCGACATCTATTCTTTATACTTATAAATCATATTTAATTAAAAATAATTCTATTGACTTAAAAAATGGTAAAATATTGTTTTTAAAAGATAGTTATGAACGTTATATTACAGGTAAAATAGATGATTATGGGAATGGATATATTTATTATAACAATAAAGAAAACAATATAGAATTAAAAAAGATATTTAACTATAATATAGAAGAAAAAAGCCTTTTTTATAATAATATAAAACTTCGTCAAATTAAGTTAAATTCAGATGGGAATGGTTTTATGATTACAGGAGAAATGAATAATCTCTTTTTTAATGAAGTAAAAAATTATAATTTAACAGATAATAAAATAATAATATCAAATTCTTTAGATAAAATGTTTATTGGAAAACCTATTTATTTAATAAATGAACATGGGAATGGATTTATATTACTCAGCAGTTATAAAAATATTAGAAACCCATATTTACCAGATTCAAAAGAAAATAAAACTACTTTTACTAATGATATTATATTTGTAAAAGATTATAAAATAGTGAAATAAAAAAAGTATTTAAATTTTTGAACTTTTGTTGTAAAAATTAAGAACAAAAAAATTAGAAATAAATTTTACATTGAGATATAATCAACTATAAATTAATTCTCTTATTATTTATGAATTGCCATAAAAAAATTAAAGTTGTATAATCATTTACTAAATATAAAATTTTCTTATTTTTCTATGTAAAGGAAAAGGGTAATGTCAGCAGCAACCTGTCCTCATTGTACTAATTCTATACCACCAGAATTTTCTTCTATGCCTATTTGTTATATGTGTGGAGGAGATCTTAAAGCAACACCATCTGCTCCTGTGTGGTCATCAGTTGATATAAGAACTGATAATACTAGAACTTGTAAAAAATGTAATGAATCAATAAAATCTGTTCTTGCCCTTACTTGTCCTAATTGCGGTGCAGACGTTCCTCCACCAGGTGCTCAAGTTGATGCAGAAGAAGAAAAAATCAAATTTGAAAATGCTGTTACAGCTTCAAATAAACCTGTAGAACCAAAACCTGAACCTGTTAAGGAAGTAATAGCAGTTCCTCTTGCCAAAGAAACTCCAAAACCTGTTCAAGAACCAGTAAAAGAAATACCAAAAGAAGTTCCAAAACAAAAACCTGTTGTTGAAGAAAAACCTGAAGTAAAAGAAGGCTTTTTCTCTAAGTTATTGAGAATGTTGGGTCTTAAAAAGTAATAGATTTGGAAAAATCAAACTTATTAAGGAAAATATACTCTGTTAATAAAATAGCAGAGTTTTTTTCTTGTATATATAAAAATGAATATGAAATATATTCTTCAAAAATAACTAATTTAATAAGAGTTGAAATAGATAAATTAAGAAAAGATATAATAGAAGATAAAATAACATCTATTCCAGAAATAGAAGAGTTAACAAATAAAATAAAATCTAAACTTGATTTTGAAATAGAAAATAATTTAAAAATAGTAATAAATGCCACAGGAATAATATTAAATACAAACTTAGGTAGAAATATTTTTTCTGAAGAAATAGCAAAAAAAACAGCTGAATTTTTATCTAATTATTCTAATTTAGAATATGATTTAGAAGAAGGTAAAAGAGGAAGTAGGCAAGATTTTATAAAAGATATTTTAAAAGAAATAACACATACTGAAGATTGTTTTATTGTTAATAATAATGCTGCTGCTGTTTTTTTAATTTGTAATACCTTTGCAAATCAAAAAGAGGTTTTAGTTTCAAGAGGAGAGCTAGTAGAAATTGGTGAATCTTTTAGGTTACAAGATATTATAAAAACATCTGGCTCAAAACTAGTTGAAGTAGGAAGTACAAACAAAACAAAAATAAATGACTATCTTGATAATATTACAGAAAATACCTCTTTAATAATAAAATCTTATACAAGTAATTATAAAATTATAGGTTTTACTGCCGAAGTAAATTCAAATGAATTAGCAAAAATTGGAAAAGAAAAAAATATCCTTACTTATGAAGATATTGGTAGTGGATTATTAATAGAACCTAGTTATCTAAATTTAAAAGAAGAACCTTATATTTTGGATAAAATAAATTCAGGAATAGATTTAATATCTTTTAGTGGAGATAAATTATTAGGTGCAGGACAAGCAGGAATAATTTTAGGTAAAAAATCATTAATAGATAAAATTAAAAAAAATCCACTTGCTAGAACTGTAAGAATAGATAAAGTAAATCTTTTTTTATTGGAAAGTGTTTTAAAAGAATATCTTAAAAATCCAAAATATCTAGTAAAAGATATACCTACTTTTAATATGATAAATTTAAGCTATGATGATTTATTAGCTAAATCTAAAGAACTAATAGATAAATTAGAAAATGAAAATATTACCATAAAAATAGAAGATAATTTTTCTTTTGTTGGAGGTGGAAGTTTACCCGATTATCAAATAAAAACGCCTGTAATAAAAATTTCTTCTAATAAAAAATCTATTAATATTATACAAAAAGAACTTAGAGCTTTAAAAATACCAATAATTGCTAAAATAGAAAACGATTTTTTAATAATTAATTTAAGAACAGTATTAGAAAAGCAATATAATAATTTAGTTGATAATATTAATTTTGTTTTAAATAGCTAAAAAACTGTTATTTATTCTTGTTTCATCGCATAATCTAATTAATTTATAAAATAACTCTGAATAAAAAAGTGATTCTTTATTTCCAACCAAAATAAATTTCTTTTTTGCTCGTGTTACACTTACATTTATTCTTCTAAAATCATCAAAAAAATCGGTTATATGTTCTTCATCTGTAGCTACACTCGAAAAAATAATTAAATCTCTATCACTTCCTTGAAACCTATCAACTGTATCAACTGTTATTTTTGAAAGAATTTCTTGATTTCCTGAAAAAAAGACTCTTCTTATTTCCGCAACCTGTGCTCTAAAAGGAGTTATTACACCTATTTTTTCAGGATTTATTCCATATTCTATAAACTCTGAAACTATGTCAAAAATTATTTTAGATTCATCAGGATTTACTTTTAAAGATGATTTTGAACTATGATCTACAAAAATCATTGGATTATCTGAGTCTAAAATATTTTTATATTTAGATTCACTTATATCTTTAGAAAAAGAAAGTTTTTGTTTTGATATTTCTTTATAAGCACTAAGGCAAAAATCATAAAAATTGATATTAGAATAACTCATTATTTTTTCATTCATTCTGTATTGTTCTTCTAATGTAATAAGAACATCATCAATATTTTCTCTATTCATATCAATTAATCTTTCAAATAAAGATTTTCCCAATCCTAATTTTTTAGATTCTTCATTTTGTACTACAGGAGGTAATTGTTTATGATCTCCAATAAGAATAAATCTTTTTGATTGTAAAATAATAGAAATTGTTCCAGGTTCAGTTAATTGACCAGCTTCATCTACTACAGCATAATCAAATTTTAGCCTTTTTATTAAAGCCGAACTTGTTGCATATATTGAACTACAGGCTACTACAGGAAAATCTTCTAAACTTTTTTGAGCTTTTTTTATTGTATGAAAATCAAACTCATTCATTTTTTCTTGAATTAAATAAGGATGAATTTCTGGATCAACAGAATCATGAGAACCAATTCTAATAAAATTTTTGAATCCATTTTCTAAAAGCTTAGATAAAACATTATCAATTGCTCTATGAGTAAAAGCAGATAATAGTACTTTTTTACCCATTTTTACCGCTTCTATTATTAAATTAGCTAAAGTATGGGTTTTACCTGTTCCTGGTGGTCCTTGAATTAGAAAATAATCTTCACAACTAAGAGATTTACAAATAGCTAGTTTTTGTTTTTCATTTAACGAATCATCTAGTTTTAATTTAGGTAATTCTAAAAACCTAGGTTTTTTCCTTCCAGAAATAAGATCTGCTTTGTCATTATTTTCTTCTCTCAAAAAATTATATAAAGCACCATTCATCGTATCAAACGTTGTTTCCATTGTATCTTTATAAATATTCCATTTCCTTGATGAAAAAAGTTGTTTATCTATATCTTTTTTTATTTTTAGTTCAATATTATTTCTATCGATATAAGTAACGGTTGCTTTAAAAATTTCTTCATAAGTAATTTCTTTTGAATATAAAAGAACTAAATCACCTTGTCTTATTTCCGATTCTATTGTTTTTTCTGAAATAAGTTTGATTGTTTTGTTTTCTTCTTCTGCAAAATCTAAATTAAAAATAGCTTTACCTTCTTTTTCAACTGTTTCTTTGTCATCAAAAATTCCTGAAAATTGTTTTCTACTTTCACTTCTTTCAGATTCAACCATTTTAAAATATTTATTATAATACTCTAAGTCAGCTTTTTTTACTGCATTTCCAGAACTTTCGCAAAATGAAATAACACCACAAGAAGAGCAATCTTTTTCACTAAACTTTCCACATATTTCAAAACATTCTTTTTTTACCATGCAACGTTCACAATAGCCAGATTCTGTCATAGGTATTATTTTATTTATTTCTTGGTTAGAAAGATCATTCGCTAAAGCATAATCAATTGCAACTATTTTATTTCTGGTTTTAATAACTTCTCTTCTTATATCTCCACTTATATCTCCTTCTCTTAAAAGATTGTTTCCTGAGCCTTGAGAATAGATTAAATAACTTTCGGGATTAACACAAGAATAAGCTGATTCTAAAAGAAGTTGATAACAAGCTACTTGAGATTTATCTTGTTGCCAAGGTTTACCTGTAGGTGCTTTACCTGTTTTTAACTCATAAGTAACAGCTTCTTTTCCTGGATTTACTAATAAATCTAAACGACCTGAAAGACCGTATTTTCTAGAAATAAAAGTAGGTTCTGTACTAACTTTTTCAGATTCTGCAAATTTTTTATGTGTTTTCCAAACCATTAATGAATTAATGTGTCTATCAAGAGTACTTTTTATTTCATTATATTCTGGTAAATCATTTTCTTCTAAGGAAATTAAATCAATAAAATAGGTTTTAATAACCTCATCCATTATTCCTTCTTGTGTTTTATCGTTTTTTTCAATAAGTAGATCAAAAGCGTTATTAACTAAACTTCCTCGAATCATTACATATTTTTTATTGGTAGTACCTATTCTTTTTGAAATATAATGTTTTCTTATACAACCATCAGTATTTCTTATTTGAGATGGATTAACTAAAACATTTGGTTCTAAAACAACATAGCTTTTATTATCAACTGTTATTTTATCTTCTTCTTCATCAAAATAATGAATTAAAAGTTTTGCTCCTACCCAAAAATATCTATCCAAATTAGCCCAAATATCTTGTAAAACAAGAATATAGTTTTTTTCTTTGTATTTTACAATTAAATTATTTTCATTTTCATTAGAATCAATACTCTCTTTTTTTAAAGATACAATATTAACTTCTATTGATTTATTTTTAAACATATAAAATAGCCCTTTTAATTATTTTATTAACTCTTTTGATTGGCTAAAAAGACAGTTTGATGAATCAAACCCCTACAAAAACAATTTAATTTAAAAACATTGTTTCATAAAAAACTTTTTAGCCATACAAATTAGAGTCTATATTTTAATGCTTAGGTAAAAGAGCTTTTATATCTGTTTCAAATTTTGCTAATTTTTCAGCAGAATCTGTTTCAATATAAACTCTTATAATAGGCTCTGTTCCTGATGCTCTAACAACAACCCAACTATTGGTATCTTCAAAAGTCATTTTAACACCATCAATAGTTTTTATACCTGTTAATTTAAGTCCTGCAAGTTCTTGAGGTGTTTGATTTTTGAATAAACTCATAACAAATTTTTTATCTTCATCATTAAGGTGCAAATCTAATCTTTTATTACTAGGAGAATAACCAATTTCATTAATTAAATCATCCCATATTTTACTTAGAGGCTTTTTTTCGTATTCCATCATTTCTACAATAAGTAAATCTGCTAAAACACCATCTTTTTCTGGTATATGACCTAAAATACTTAAACCACCTGATTCTTCTCCACCAATTATTACATCAGTTTCTCTCATTTGAGCACCAACATATTTAAAACCAACGGGAGTTTCTATTATTTTTACATCATAATGTTTTGCTAATTTATCTAATAAATGAGTTGTAGCTATTGTTCTTACAACAGAACCTTTTAGACCTTTATTTTTTACTAAATGTCTTAGCAAAAGAGAAATAACTTGATTTGGTGTATAAAATCTACCATTTTCATCCATAACTCCAAAACGGTCAGAATCACCATCATTTGCTAAACCTAAATCATAGCCATCTTTTATAATTAATTCTTTTAAATCACCTAAATATTTTTCTGCTGGTTCTGGCATTCCTCCACCAAAAAGAGGATCTCTATTATCATGTATTGTTTTTACTTCACATTTGGTATATTGTTTTAAAAAACCATCAACATAACCAATTCCTGTTGCATAAAGAGGATCATACGCTACTTTTAATTTACTTTCTTTTAGTTTTTTCATATCAAGTAAGTTTGTAAGACATTCAAAATAATCTTTTTTAGGTTCAAAAAATTCAGCTTTACCTTTTTCTGGAGCTTCTTTAAATTTTAATGATCCATCTTGATATAGTTGAACATTACTAACAATTTCATCTGTAATATCTGGAGTAGCAGGGCCAGCATAATCTGGTATATATTTTATTCCTGAATATTCAGGAGGATTATGACTAGCAGTAAGCATTACAGCTCCAGCAGTATCATATTTCATTGCAGCAAATGCAATAGTAGGAGTAGGAACAGGTTCTTTACTAATTAAGGTATTAAAACCCATTGAATTAAGTACATTAGAAACTTCCATTGCAAATTCATAAGCTAAAAATCTTGTATCATAACCAATTACAACGGGTTTATTTCTATAGGTATCTCTTACATATAAGCCAATAGCTTTTGCAACAAGATTAACATTATCAAAGGTAAAATCTCTTGCAGTAAGACCTCTCCAACCATCGGTACCAAAAACAATTTTATTCATCTAATACTCCTTAAAAACTTAGAAAAAACATTCTCTGAATTATACTATAGTTGATTTTAAAATTGTTAGTTAAATAGAAAGTTCCAACGGTTTTAATTTTAAATTTGCATACTCTATTTTTACATAAGGATGATTTCTTAATTTATCCAACTGATCTTGAGGAATATTGTTTTCTGTTAAATCAATTTTTATAGTTTTTTTTATATTAAGAAGTTTTTCCAATGGTAAATTAGTAATATTATTATTAGATAAATCTATATCTTGTAAAGAAATTAAATCTAAAATACCATAGGTTATATTAGAAGTATTATTTTCACTTAAATTCAAATAGCTCTAATGATGAATCAATCAACTACTAGAATGATTTTTTTTATTTTACATATCATCAAAGATTTTTACCTTGCTTATCGTAAAGCCATTAGATGGTACAATTCCACCAGTTAATTCACTAAGCTTATATTCTGCTCCTTTAGAAACAAAATTTATATTAAAAAAAGGATGTTCATTTTTAGTGCCAGTAATTATTGCATCAGGAAATAGTTTTTTTATAAAAGACTCGGGTGTGTTAATGGATTCCTGTGCATAACTTTGAATATCTTCCCTTAAAATGAATACTTTATTATTTTTAGCTAGCTCATTTTTAAAGCTATTTATTTTCTCATCTGCCTTAAACATTTCAACTAGTGAAAAATTTGGAATAATACTCTTATTTTTTATATTAATAGAGTCAGATTCTATGTTTGTTTGTTTTGTTGCTAATATTTCAGGTTTTTTATAATTTGGACTTGTACTATTAATTTGTGTTGCATTATTTATGCTAATTACTATACTAGATAAATCCATTTTAAATTCTCCTATAAAATTAATGAAATTATTTTGATTATTTGATTTATAGAGTAGAATTAAAAAGTCTTTCTCTAAAAAAGTAATTTTAGTTTAAGTATACTTTAAATATACTTTAAATTTATGGATGATTAAAAGCTATAGATAAAAAAATTACTTAAATACTTTAACTTGGTTTTTGAAAGAAAAATATCATTACAAGAAAGTAAAACTTGTTGTTCATCAATTAAGAAATTATGATGAGCTTAAATATTCAAATTATTTTTTTTTATTTTAAGGAAATTTTTATTGAATATATTTTTAAATAAATTATATGCCTTTATATACATCTCCTCTTGTATCAACATCAATTACAAAAATATTATCACCATTCATTTCAAATAAAACTCTATATTTACCTATGGTGGGGTATAATTTCCTTTTAATTTTTTTATATTACCATCTGGAAGTTTTAAAAGTCCTGTTCTTATTCTTTTTTGAAGATTTTTGTCAAGAAATTCAAAAGATTTGATAAATTGTTTGGAATAAGTAATATTCATTTTATATTTTTTATCTTAATTTATTTATCAAACCCAAATTTTTTATCAAATTCTTCTTGGGTAATAAATTCTCTTTTCGATAGAATTTCCAAAACTTTTTTTTCATCATCAGATTCAAGAATTAGTTCCATTTCTTCTTTTAATTTAGGCGATTGTGATTCTACATTATTTTGTAAAAACTCTCTGACAATAACAGCCATAGGCTTTTTTTTTATAAAACCAATAGTTCTTATACTTTCATATAAACTCTCATCAATTTTTATATTTAAAGATTTCATAGCCATTATTATAATTTATCCTCTGAATTCTTATACTACATTACTACAATAGTATTATAACAATTTTATTAAACAAATTTTTTAGATGAGTTATTAAAAACTAAATTTTATCAGAAGTAATCTTTTCCATAACTTCTAAAGCTCTTTTAGTATAAAGTAGATTTTTTTCTTTTTTATCTCTTATTCTTTCTTCAAATTGCTCTATTATTCCCCAATTACTATTTATTGGTTGAAAATTCTTAGTTATTTCAGGATTAGAAACATATTGACTTAAAGCACCCATCATAGTTGTTTTTGGAAGAATAATAAATTCTTCATTATTAATCATTCTATTTATATTAATTCCAGCTAAAGCACCCATAGCACAAGATTCTATATAACCTTCCACTCCTGTTAATAACCCTGCAATAAAAATATTAGGATTTTTTCTTAATTGCATTGTAGCATTTAATAATTTAGGAGAATTTATATAAGTATTTCTGTGCATAACCCCAAATCTAACAAATTCTGCATTTTCTAAACCAGGAATAAGTCTAAAAACCCTTTTTTGATCGCCCCATTTTAATTGAGTTTGAAAACCAACTAAATTATATAAAGAAGCTGCTGCATTATCTTGTCTTAATTGAACAACAGCATAAGGTCTTCTTCCTGTGTTAGGATTAGTTAATCCAACTGGTTTCATAGGTCCAAACCTAGGTGTATCAATACCTCTTTTTGCTAAAACTTCTATTGGCATACAACTTTCAAAAAAATTCTTGTTTTCTTCGTAAACATCAAAGTTTTTAACTGGTGCTAATTCTGCTTTTATTAACTCATTATAAAAAAGCTCATATTGCTCTTTATCAAAAGGACAATTTATATATACTCCATCACCTTTATCATATCGAGATTGATTAAAAACAATATCAAAGTTTATTGAGTCATATTCTAAAATAGGGGCAGCAGCATCAAAAAAGTTTAAATATTCTTCACCTGTTATTTTGGCTATATTTTTTGTTAAAGCTTCAGAGGTTAATGGGCCTGTAGCTATTATATTTATAGCATCTTCATCTATTTCACTCACTTCTTTTCTATGTAATTTTATTAATGGATTTGCTTCTATTTTTTCTGTTATTTTTTGAGAAAAAATTTCTCTATCAACAGCTAAAGCACCACCAGCAGGAACTTTTGTTTCATAAGCAGTTTTTATAATCAAAGAATCAAGCATTTCTAATTCTTTTTTTAATAAGCTAGAAGCTCCTCCTTCGGTTAATGAACCAAAAGAGTTACTACAAACTACTTCAGAAAGATTTTCTGTATGATGTGCAGGAGATGTTTTTTCTGGTCTCATTTCAAAAAGATTAACTTCTACACCTCTTTTTGCTAATTGCCATGCAGCTTCACAGCCTGCAAAACCACCACCGATGATATTTATTTGTTTTTTCATTTTATTTTATTTATTAAAATTACATTCTAGGTAAGGTAATACCTTGTTGAGTTTGATATTTACCTTTTTTATCTGCATAACTAATTTCACATTCTTCATCAGCTTCAAAAAATAGAACTTGAGCTAAACCTTCATTTGAATATATTTTTGCAGGAAGAGGAGTAGTATTACTTATTTCTAATGTTACAATACCTT
>JBBTGK010000060.1:20700-30796 GCA_038060635.1 Cyanobacteriota bacterium
GAATTTTGCCGTTTGAATCATCGCGCAGTGCTTTTACAATACCTTCCCATTCTGGCTCAAAAGGAGTTATATTAACTATTATACCGCAATTATGGACAAAAACGCCAGCTTCTAAGGCAAAATTACCAAATTCTGGAACTGATAAGCAATAAACATCATGAGTTCCTGGT
The DNA here is from genome assembly GCA_038060635.1 of Cyanobacteriota bacterium. Taxonomy (GTDB): domain Bacteria; phylum Cyanobacteriota; class Sericytochromatia; order UBA7694; family JACMQJ01; genus JBBTGK01. The sequence continues at coordinate 20,871 of JBBTGK010000060.1, forward strand.
AATTCTTTTACTGAAACGACTTTATGATTTGTAGTTTCTTTACAACCTCTAAAAGCTTGAATAACTTCAGGAAAATTTGTATCTATATTACTATTGAAAAAATCCGATTTTAAGTCATTATCTAATATATATGTTGTTTCTATTGTTCCAGTTAATGGTTGATAAACAGATTCATAACCTCTATATAAATTTCTATATAAAGGCATAAGTGAAGATCCTTCTTTAAGTTTATTTGCTTCTACCATAATTCCTTCTCTTAATAAAAACTTATGATCAGGGGTACAATGAATTTTTTCATTATTATCCAAAGTTATTTCTAACAAAGAATCTCTTCCTATAAACCTAGGATTTTCAAGTAATGAAACTTGTATTTTTCCATATTGATTTATACTATATCCCCAAAAAAATTCTCCTTTTTCTGCTCTATTTGCCATATCTTCTAAAGAAATTGAATTCCCATTTACTAAAGCAACTTTAGTATCACCTCTAAAACATCTTGCATACGAGCTTTTTCCTAAGCAAATAGTCAAAACATTACGAGGAATCTTAAAATATTCTACAGAATGAGCTAATGCAAAACTATTTGGTGGAACTATGCAAAAATCACCTTTATATTCAATAAAAGATTTATCATTAAAGTTTTTTGGATCTATAATTGTACTATTTACATTAGTAAAAATCTTGTATGTATCTGAAACTCTAAGATCATAACCATAAGAAGAAACTCCATAGCTGATAGCACCTTCTCTTACTTGTTTCTCTTCAAAAGGACTAATCATTCCTTTTTTAGCCATTTCTCTTATCCAACGATCATTTTTTATTGTCATGAAAACCCTATAAACTTTTTTTTGTATAGCAGAAGGATATTATAACTGATTTTTTCATAAAAATACGATTTTTGAACAAACAAAATAACAAAAATAGGGTCTGTCTAAAAAGAAGACGTTTTATAAAACGTCTCTACGAAAATATTGGATTGTAACCTTTCTGAAAACAAAAAAGCAACTCTTATCTATTTATAAGCATCTACAACAGCATTATGATAAAAAGATAAATCCTCTTGAGAAGTAACTAATTGATTATTATCTTTTCTTGGCCAAGGATCAAAAACAGTATTTTCTCCACCTTTACCTTCTTTATTAAAAAATAAAACAAAATGCTCTCCACCATTGGTTTTATCAGCATCTGTATCCACTAATTTTATATTCATATTTGAAAAAGTATTTTTTAATGGTTGTTCTTTACCAAAAGAAAAAGATGAAGACATATCTGTATTAATGTAATTTTTCAAAACTTTTAATTGAATTCCTGGAGTTCCGTCTCCACCATGTTTGTCATCATTTTCCATATGTCTCATTTGAGCATAAACTATTTTTTGAAGATCAACCAAATCTTGTCTCGTTACTTTATTATTATTTATTCTAGTTTCTATTCCATCAAGTTTTTTCCATTCAGGTATTTTGTTAAAAGAATTAGATTTTGGAAATGGTTTTGTATAAGAATCATCACCTTTGTATTTTATTATAGAAACTAAATCTTCAAGACCTTTTTTACCTCCTTGAAGCATTGCACCATTTACTACGCAAGCAGGAGCACAACCATAATTATTTTCAACTCCACCAACAGCATCAAGTTGAGTAGAAGAATTAATAAATTCTGTTCTTTTTTCTCTAGAATTTAAATCAACTGTATCAGTAAGACCTTTATTATGAGTAGATTCATCAACATGAAATTTTTCTCCTAAAGAACCAGCTTTATCACTTACCCCTTCGCCGCCTTCTTTTTTATCAGGCATAACAAAATCAAATTTATTTTCAAAGCGTAAAGATGTATATTTTCTTGTTAATAATTCTTCTTTTGGTACTTCAGATTCTTTTAAAGAAAGTTTATCAGGTAAAAAAACTTTCGGTTCTTCTTTTTTTGTTTCAGTCTTATAATTACTATAGTCTGGAAGACCAACTCTCATTTTCTCAATCATAACAATAACCAAACAAAAATCACTAAAATAATTATAGTAAATTATTTTTTTTTCTGAACTGTTATTTTAGATTTAATTTAACAGTTCATTATTTTTTTCATTTACAGTATGTCATAATTATCTAATGAAAAAACGTTTTATAAAAAGGAATGTTTTTAAAACGTTTTATACAGAAATTTTTGTTTATACTAAACCCATTGAAATCATTTTTTCGGCAATCTGAACTGCATTAAGAGCTGCTCCTTTTCTAATATTATCTGCAACAACCCACATATTTATAGAATTTTTATTAGAAATATCTTTTCTTATTCTACTTACAAAAACCTCATCTTTTCCTGCAATATCAAAAGGCATTGCATATTCAAAGGTATCTGGATTATCTTGAACAATAATTCCTTCAAAAGAAGATAAAACTTCTCTTATTTTAGCTAAATCAGGTTCATTTTCAAATTCTACATTTACAGTTTCAGAATGTCCTACAACTACAGGAACTCTTACAGACGTTGCGGAAATAAGTAACTCTGGTAAATTTAATATTTTTCTTGTTTCATTAGTTATTTTTATTTCTTCATCTGTATATCCATTATCTAAAAAAGGTCCTCCATGAGGAATAACATTAAAACCAATTGATTGAGGTAAAATAGTTTTTTCAGCTTTTTTATAACTACCATCTAAAATATCTCTTATTTGTTGATACATTTCTTCAACAGCTTCTTTCCCTGCACCAGAAACAGATTGATAGGTTGAAACAATAACTCTTTTTATTGGATTAGAATCATGTAACGGTTTTAGTGCCATTACTAATTGAATAGTCGAACAATTTGGATTTGCAATAATTCCTTTATGATTTCTTAGATCTTCTGAATTTACTTCAGGAACAACCAAAGGAACATCTGCATCCATTCTAAATTGACTTGTATTATCAATCATTATTGAACCATTTTTTATAATATGAGGTGCTAATTCTTTACTTATACCAGCACCAGCAGAAGAAAGAACTATTTCATATCCTTTAAAAGCATCTGGTGTTGCAATTTCCACTTCATAGCTTTTTCCTTTAAAATCTATTTTAGTTCCAGAGGTTCTTTCAGATGCAGTAAGTTTTAATTTTTCTATAGGAAAATTTCTTTGATCTAAAACTTTTAATAATTCATGACCAACCATTCCTGTAGCACCAAGTATTGCAACATTGTATTTTTTCATAAAAAAACCTTTTAAAAATATATCTAATAGATTAAATTTTCATCTTATGTAAGATTTTTGTCAAGTTATTAAATTTATAAATAAAAATTCTTAGAAAAAGTTAATTGAGATTATTTAACTAAAAAAAATTATAGTAGAGATTTATAATTATCTAGAAAACATATATTAAAGATTTTGTTGCTCGTAAACAATAATATAATCAAAAAGCTTATCAAAAATAACACTTAATCTGTATCTTGTAACAACTTCATTGGTATCAATACTATTTTGTTGAATTATCTCTGTTTTTAAAATATTTTTCTTTATTTTATCTGAAAAGTTATTTTTACCTTCAAGATCAACCATATTAATAGATTCTACGCTTTTTTGATAAGGGCTAGATTTACTATTTTTTATTCCATTTGAAATATTAAAGATTATTTTATCAATAGAATAAATAAGATCATAATTATCAATTTTTCTTTCAGGTGAAAAACTCTTATCATCATAAAAAGCAATTACAACTCCATAATAATCTTTTAACTCTTTTATTTGTTCATAATATTTTGATTTTTCAATATTAGTAAAAAAATCTTTTTTAAATGGATAATTAGATTTATTTTTAAAAGAAAGTCCCTTCTCATTTTCATAATATTTTAAAAAATTAAGTATTGCATAAGAAAGTTCTTCTAAAGAAACTTCTTTATTTCCTCTAAAAGTATGGTCATCAAAACAATCAAATATTTTATATTTATCTATCCCATTTATTGCACTTTTATAAGCCCAATGATTATCATTCAAATCTACTAAATCATTACTAGAAAAGTTTTTTGAATAACTTTCAGAACAAAAAAACAATAGAAAAAAAAGTATTAATAAACTTTTTTTAGCTTTCAATTTCAAATTTATCACATTCAAACCTAGATAATAAATTCCTAACCTGATCTTCAATTTTATCTAATGATTCATTAGTATCTATAACATAATCAGCTTTTTTTATTTTTTCACTAATTGATATTTGAGAGATGATTCTTTTAACGGCCTCTTCTTTTGTAAAATTATTTCTTTCTATTAATCTTAATAATTGATTTTTTTCAGAACAAGCTGAAACTATTATATTATCAACTGAGTAAGAACTTCCAGTTTCAAAAAAAAGAGGTATTACATAAACTAAAAGATAGTTTTTATTTTTTATTTTTTCATCTTTCTCATATTTTTCCGTTAATCGATAAACTTCTTTTCTAACATCTGGGTGAACAATATCATTTAATTTTTTTAGTTTTTCAGAATCAGAAAAAACAATTTTAGAAAGCTCTTTTCTATTTATTTGACCATTTTCTAATAAATCTTCTCCAAAAACAGAAATTATTTTTTTAGAAGTTTCACTTGGATAATTATATAAATCATGAACAACAATATCAGTATCTATTATTATTGCACCAAAATCTTTCATATAGTTAGAAACAGTAGTTTTACCTGTAGCGATACTACCAGTCAAACAAAATTTTATCATTTTATTTTGAATAAATTAAAATTGAATATACTTTATTTTCTATTATAAAAATAGTTTGATTTTTCCATACAGCTGCAGAAGATGTTCTCATTTTAGGTTTTCCATATATTTTTATAGCTTTATCAATACTATCATCTATTTTTAAACCTTTAGATGTAGAAGAAGAAAATTTAGTACTAAAAAGAATGTTTTTTAATATATTATCATCATGAAACTCAAATGTAACACCTAAGTCTCCGCAATGAATTCTTTCTGAATCTTCATTTTCTTCATGATTAATATTTGCCATGTTTATTTTTTTCAGCGAATCAAGAACATCTTTTTTTGTAGAAACACCGATTTTATTTCCTAAAAAAGTTAATTCAAATTCGTTTATTATAAAATCACCTGTTAAATTTACATCTTCAACTTCAATAGCGTCTAAAGCTTCTATTTTTGTTTTATTAATTATTTCTTTTTTTTCTATTGGTACATCTTCTGTAAGTTTAGATTGTAAAAGCATTCTTCTTGAAACATCTCTTATTAATGAGTTTGAGGAATCATCATCTATTTTTTTGTTTAATAGATTTATTTGAGTACTAAAATTACTTACCTTAGTTTCTTCAACTAATTGTTCGTCTTGATTGTTTGAAAAAAAATCGTCTGATATTATCTCAAAAACAGGCTGTTTATTATCTTTGTTGTTAGTCATAAAATTAAAAGTTAAAATAAATCTAATTACAATTATATTATACTTTTGTTTTTTTATAAAACTTTTCTACAATTAAATAAATTTTTATGAGCAAAAAAAAACAACCCGTTTTAGAGTTGTTATAGAAGAAAGAGTCTTTTAGATTTTAATTATTTTCCAAATATATTTTGAACAGTTGTTTTTATTTTATCGTACATACCAGTAGATTGAGCAAGATATGTAATTCCAACAGCTCCAACCATACCAAGACCAACTGCTGGTATCATTGTTGCTAATCCACTAAATCCAGCCATTCCAATTAATCCTGCTGTTGCTGTACCTAAAACAGCTCCACCTGCACCTGAAAGAGTAGCTGTAATAGTATCTGCGGTTAATTTACCAACAGCTTCAGAGGTTGATTGTTTTCCTGTTAAAACACCATAAGCATTTGATAAAGCTGAAACCGCACCACCTAAAATAGCACCATATTTAGCACCAGTTACTGCACTTCCGCCTAATTCTTTTATTCCTGCACTCATTCCTTTAACTTTTGCACCAATTCCACCACCTATTTCAGTTTCAGTTCCATCAGGGTTACTTAAGTGTGTTCCTTTCATTCCTTGTGTAATAAGGTTCATGTTTCCAACAGATTTCATTGCACCAATTCCACCACCTGCTGCACTTCCTACATAAGTACTTATTTGTGTAAAATTATCTAATATTCCTAAACCACTACTTGTTGTTCCTGGAGGGTTTGGAGGTAATCCTGTTCCAGTTCCTTCTGGCGGTGTACCTATTGGAGGTAATCCTGTCGGAGGAGTAGTATTTCCAATTGGTGGTAAACCTGTTGGAGGTGTTGTTACTGGAGGTAATCCAGTTGGAGGTAAAGTTGGAGGTAATCCTGGTAATCCTGCTGGTGGTAAACTCATAACTCTTTATTCCTTTTAAAAAAAAATCTTCTATATTTAATTTATAGATAATAAAAATAAAACCTTTCTTGTTTTACTTTAAGCTCAGTTTAAGATTAGGCGAACTTAAGTATAAATTTTTTTATTTTTTTAAGTTATAAGTTGTTTGATAATTTCATATTTTAAATCAGGCTCGTCATAAGTTTTTTTTAGTAATGGGTTATTTAAAAAAAATTCTTTTTGAAAATCGTTAAAACTTATATAATCACTATTTTTCATTTAAAAATATTTTTACAAAAATGTTATAATAACTGTACATAGAATTATTTTTATTTGGTAAAAAAATTGAAAACTGATGATGATATTTTTGATAAATTTTTAGATGAATCTGCTCAAAAAGAAATAGAAAAATTACTGAAAAATCCTGAATGTCATGAGTTTTATGTATATTAAAAAGTACTAGATTTATAATTACTGAAAAGGAATTTATATGGAATTAACAAATGAAAATATTGATAATTATTTTTTATTAATAAAAAATTTAAATAATAAAACAAAATTAAAACTAATTTCTAAAATATCTAATTCTATTTTAGAAATTAAAACTAATGATGATACAGTAATGAGTTGTTTTGGTAGATTTGATTCTGCTGAATCAGCAGATGAAATTATTGATAATATTTATAAATCAAGAAATTTTGAACCTAGAGATATAAGTTTATGAGTGCCTATTTATTAGATACAAACATTTGTATTTATTATTTTAAGGGTTTATATGATCTTGATAAAAAAATTAAAGAAATTGGGATTTCTAATTGTTCTATTTCAGAAATAACTATAGCTGAATTAAAGTTTGGTGTAGAAAATAGTAGTAGTACTAAAAAAGAAGAAAATAGAAAAATGGTCGAATCTTTTATAAATTCAATAAATATTACTCCTATAGTTTTAAGTTTAGATGTTTATGCAAGAGAAAAATCAAGATTAAGAAAAAAAGGCTTAGTAATTGATGAATTTGATTTATTGATTGGTTCTAGTGCTATTGCTAACAATCTAATTCTAGTAACAAAAAATATAAAACATTTTGAAAATCTTGATGGAATAAAAATTGAAAATTGGACTGAATAAGAGTATCAAAAAATAATGAAAAACAATTAATGCTTTAAGTTTATAAGAATTTATCCTTACTGGAAATACTACAATGCAGTTAATTCTACTAGTTTTCGTATAGTAAGAAATATATAAAAAACTATTTTAAAATTTAAACTCAGTTTTTAGAGAAAAAGAATGATCTATACCATTTGTATTTGCTTCAGCCTTTAACTTTCCATTATAAGCAGAATATTCTATACCTAATTTTGGCTTAAAATCTCTATTTTCTAATTCCAAAGAGCTTGTTGCACTCAAGCCTTGATAAAGATTTAAATTTGCTTTTATATCAGATTTTATAGTGCTTTTTGAAGTATTATATAAATCAAGTGTATCATTTTTTGCTTCTATTCCTGCTGAAAATTTTACTTGTTCTGTTGCAACTTCTGCTCGTGCAGAAATTTTTGGTTGACGATTTTCAACACCACTAGAAAGATTAAATTTTATTTCATCACTAAATTTTGCTTCAGCTGTTATAAAAGAATTAATTTTTTCATCATTTGACTCTAAAGAGCTTGAAAAAGATAAATTACTATTTAATTCTAATAATGCTTCAGATTTTAATATATTTTTTCCATCATCATTTGCTAAAGATAAATTCACTTTTGTATTTTCAAATGGTCTTAATTGAGTTTCACCTTTTATTATTGTTTTATCATCTTTACGTTCTAATGATGTTGATAAATCTATACTTTTACCTATTTTAGTTTCAGCTTTTGCTCTACCTTTTGTTTTTCCGTCATCAAAACTACCAGCCATAGTTACGTTCATATTATCAAAAGGTGTTATTTGAGTTTCTCCTTCTATTTTTGTTTTACCATCATCAAAATTTGCAGAACTCGATAAAAGTATTTTTTCATTAATTTTTCCCTTTGCTTGAAGATTTCCTTTAACTTTTCCATCATCAATATTTCCAGAAGCAGAAAAATTTAAATTTTCGCTACTTATTACTTCAGCAGTTAAACTTCCTTTATTTTTACCATTTTCTGTATCTATATTTGATGTTAGTTTAATATTATTACCTAAAGACATTTTTCCATTCAAAGACATTTTTTTGTTATTATTAGTATCAGAAATATTTGCCTCAAGGGATGAATTATCTCCTTTCAAAATTAAATTAGCATTATTAAAAGATGCTTCATTTTGATCATTGTATTTTTGATTATCGTTTTTATTATCATCAAGAACAAGTTTAAAAGAAAGATTTTCAGAATTACCTTCTATTTGTTTTTTATTTTTATCTACTTCTTTAATATTCATGTTATCTAAAAAAGAAACATTGGTTTTTGCAGTAGGTAATTTGGTATTATTTACAACAGATACATTATTATCTCCATTGTTATCATTTTTACTAGTTTCGTCAGAATTTTTAATTCCTTCATTTTTTACATTAGGATTTTGGACTATAGGAGAATTATTCTGTAAAAAAACAGAAGATGAAACTCCACTAGTAGATGAAACACACATAAAAACCCCATTTTGTTAAAACTAATATTTAGATAATTATAGCTTTTTTGAAAAAATAAATGCCTAAAAATTAAAAAATTATTATAATCAATTTACAAGAAAATCCATAAAAAAAGTTAATGACTTGAAAAAATAGAAATATGATATAATAATGAAACATAGAAATTTTTTTGGTTTTGTATGGATATAAAAAAAATTGCATTAGCTATAGTTTCAGTGGCTATATCTTTTGGTCTTTATATGGTTGGACCAGCACACGCTAAAACTCCTGATAATGTGTTTAAAAAAAAGCTTTCCAATGGTCTTGATTTAGTTGTTGTTGAAAATAAAACAGTTCCTTTAGCAACTATTCTAATCTCCGCAAAAAATGGTGGGTACACCGAACCACCTGATTATAATGGTTTATCTCATTTTTATGAACACATGTTTTTTAAAGGAAATGCAGTTATCCCTAATCAAGAAAAATTCCAAGAAAAAATAAACGAATTAGGTATAAGTTATAATGGCTATACTTCAAGAGAATCGGTTGTTTACTTTTTTACTCTTCCAAAATTTAAACTTAATGAAGGTCTTAAATTTATGAATGATGCAATTAGAACACCTCTTTTTGACGCAAAAGAAATAGAAAAAGAAAAAGGCGCTGTTTTAGGTGAGTATGATCGTAATGAATCCTCTCCTTCTTTTCATTTACATAGAGCTATAGATCAAAAAGTTTATTGGAAATATTTTTCAAGAGTTGATGTAATCGGCGATAGAGATGTAATTAAAACAGTTGATAAAAATAAGCTTCAAGTAATAAAAGATAAATTCTATGTTCCTAACAATTGTTCTTTAATGATTGTTGGCGATGTTGATCATAATAAAGTTTTTTTAGAATCTGAAAAAATGTTTAAAAATTGGAAAAAAGGAGATGATCCTTTTAAAAAATATCCTGTTCCTATACATCCTCCTATTAAAAAAACTGAAACTTTTATTATGAATTATCCTGCAAAAAATCCTTTAATAAGTGCAAAATGGAAGGGTCCAGATGTAGGAAAAGATAACCCTTCAACTTATGCCTTA
>JBBTGK010000061.1:0-5484 GCA_038060635.1 Cyanobacteriota bacterium
CAAGATTTACTTGAAGAGATAATATCTCAAGGTTCGTCAGATTCAGATCAAAAAACAGGGGTTGTTATTTTTACAGGTGTTATTTTTGATAGTATAGATAAAGTTAAAATACAAGCTAATAGAGTTTTTTCTGCAACAGAAGTAAAATCAATAAAAACAGACTTATCTCCTTTAATATCAAAATTAGATATAAACACAAAAGAATTTAATACATTAAGTCAAAGTATTGTTGAAAGAGACAATTTATCTATAAAAGATTTACAAGAAATGGAAGCATTATCATCAAAAACATCTGAATCAGTTCTTAAACTTTTTGATTCTAACTTAAAAAATATTGATATTTTATTAAATAATAGAATTAATTCGTTAAATGATAGTAAATACAGAGCAATTTATTCATCAATCATAATTATTATTATCTACTTATTGTTTGGAGCTTTTGTTGTTATTGGTATAGTAAGAGGAATCAGAGAGTTAGAGAATAATGCTAGAAAAATATCTAAAGGTGATTTGGATGTAAACATTGACATAAAAACAGGTGATGAATTAGAAAGTTTATCAGATTCTTTTAATGCCATGGTTGAAAATATTAGATCTTCTTTTGATGTAATTGAAAAAGCAAAAAATGCGTCAGAACAAAATGCACTTAATATGGAATCACTTATAAAAGAAACATCATTATCAGTTTCACAAATCAAAACTTCATCAGAAATTGTATCTGATAATGCAAAGGTTGTTGCCGAATCTTCTACAATGGCAGTTGATGTATCAACTGAAGGAGAAAATGCCGTTAATGAATCAATAGAAGGCGTTGAAAAAATGAAAAAGCAAATAGAAGCTATTGCTACAAAAATTCTTCAACTAAGTTATCAAACTCAAGAGATAGGTAAAATTATTGCTTCTGTTAACGATATAGCTGTTCAATCAAAATTCTTAGCATTCAATGCTTCAATCGAATCATCTAAAGCTGGTGAATATGGTAAAGGTTTTGCTATAGTTGCAAACGAGATTAAAATGCTTTCAGAAGAATCTAGCGAATCAACAGAAAGAATTACAGAAATTCTTAGTGAGATTCAACAATTAACAAATGAATCTGTAATGATGACAGAAGATGGAACTAAGTTAGCTGATATAGGGGTTAAGATTTCTAGAAACGCTGGAGATTCTATTAGTAAGCTAGTTTTAACTATTCAAAACTCATCTGAAGCAGCTTATCAAATATCAAGTTATGCGGTAGAACAAAAAACTAGATTAGAAGAATTAGAAGAAACAATGAAGAAAATTAGTTTTGTAAGCTAAAAAATTACAAAATATTTTGTCTTGCTGTTAATAAATCCCAGTTCTCTGGGATTTATTTTTTAGAATTTATTATTAAAAAAATCTCTTATAAAAAAATCAAATTTCTCCATACAGTATTTTAGAGTTTCGTGTTCAATTCCAAAACCTAATCTAAAAAAGTTTTTATATTTTATATCATATTTATTAGCTGGTAAAAGTAAAATACTTTCTGTTTTTTCAAAATCTATGCAAAATTGTTCACTATCAATATTATTTAGCTTAACAAAAACCATTACACCAATTTCTGGTTCTATAAAATCAATAAAACCATCTTTTTTTAAATTATTTAGAATTTTAAAAGTATAATCTTTATTTTTTAGAATTAGATTATTATTATTTTCTCTTATAATTTCTTTTTTATCTATTACTTCTAAAGCAATAGCTTCACTCATAATATTATTACAAATAGTGGTGTAATGCTTTAAATTAGTACATTCAGCAATTAATTCTTTATTAGTTATCATATAACCAAGTATTATTCCTGGCAAACCATAAAATTTTGAAAAAGAGTTTATAATACAAGCTTTTTTATAATAATCTAAAATATTTATTTTTTTAGGTAAAAAATCAGAATAAACTTCGTCAGATATTATAAAAATATCGTATTTTTTACAAATTTCTATAAGAGTATTAAATTCATTTTCATTTAAAAATATACCTGTAGGATTATTAGGAAAATTTATAATTAATATCTCTATTTTATGTTTTTTAATTAGATATTCAAGATTTTCAAAATCTGGTTTAAAATTATTTTCAAATTTTAATTCCCAATCAAAAATTTCACAACCAAAATCCTTAAAAGTACTATACAGAGCTGGATAAAGTGGTTTTAAGGCTAATATTTTTTTCCCCGACAGTATGTCATGTTTTTCAGCTAAAATAGTTTGAATCAAATATAAAGATTCAATAGCTCCATTTGTAAGTAAAACTTGATCAGGATTTACATTATATTCTGTAGAAATTTTTTCTCTTAATTCAATACTACCATTGACAGGAGAGTACGATAGTTTTTTTGTAGAAGGAAAATTTATTTCCAAATCATTTAAACTTAATGGTCTTATTCCACTAGCAGAAAGGTTGTACTTACTACTAAATTCATATTTTACATACCATTTCTCAAGTTCAAAACTTGATATCTTCATTGTACTTCAGCATCAATAGGAGGGCTAGAACCTTCTGGAAGATCAAATAACCACTCCCAAAAATTTTTCTTTTTACTTTCTATTTTCTTTTTCTTCTTTTTCTTTTTTCTTTCTTCTTGTTTTAAGTTATTTCTAGCTTGCTCTGCTTGTGCATTTGGTAATATTGTTGTAAATGGATTATAATTTTCACCTTTAGAAAGTTGCATCCCATCTGAACCATAAGGCATTTTATAAACAGTCTGCTCTAAAGTTGGTGTAACTTTTAAATTTGTTGAATCATTTTTTTGATTATTACTTTTAGCGACCTCAGTCTTCATAAAAGCAGATTCAGAAACATGTACTACAGGTTTAAAGTCTGACATTTTAATCCTTATTTTTTATCTTTCAAAGATTTTATAAGCTCTACTACTTTTTCTGACCAATATGGATCATTTCTCAATTCGTCTATTATATGCTTAACCATTTTATCGTTTTTAGCAATTTTAGTATTAAATTCTTTTTTTATTATTTCTTCTATTACTTTAGGAAAAACATAACTTTTTTCAGCTTCAGAAAAACTATCCTTATTAAAATTATAAACAAAGGGTTTTGGTTCTTCACCCTTATTTTTGACTAAAAACTTAAGGTCAACTTCACCTTTTTCAGTCATCGTATCTTTACTGTTCTTTAATACTTTTACTATATCTTTTACAAGATCGTCATCAGATTTTTCTAGGTCTATAACTAAATCTACATTACTATCTGCCACAACATCACTCCACGCAAATAAATCCCAGAGTACTGGGTCTCGTTTGTACTAACTACCAAAGCAAAACTTTGGAAACAAAATTTTGCCAATTTTAAAATCAACAAAATGATCCTAAAACTATTATACAATATTTGGCAATAGATAGGATCAAGAAAAAAAAATTATGATAATTTTATTTTACGAATAATACCTCGAAACTCACCTTTAGGTTAAACAAAATTTCATTTTGTTTCCAAAGGCTTTGAGTTGGCATTTATTTAATTTTTAGTATAAAAACTAATGAGCTGTTTTTATTCCTCTTAATTTAGAGAGGATATCATTTCTTGCAATATATTCTAATGCACCCATAGTAGGATCAACAGCACTAGAAAGAGCTTTTAAAGTTGTTGCTGCAATAGATTTAAGTTCTTTTTGATTTTTTTCGTTTTTGTCTCCGAAAAGAACCACATTTCTTAAATCCTTAGAGGATTTAATATTGGTTTTTATTTCTAATTTATTATCAAAATTCAATTTATTATTGTTATTCATGTTATTGTTCCCTTCAAGCTTAATTAAGGCATCATTACTACTCTCATTAGAAGATCCAAGTGATTTAGAATTTTCATTCTTATCAGGCTTTTTGCTTCCACCAAGTTTCATACGATCCACTTAAAATCCCTCCGGATATTATCAAAATTTAGGTAAAATTTAAACTTAAATTAAACTATTTAAACTCAACTTACCTTATTATTTTATAGATACTTGTTATAAAAACTTGCTACCTATTTGTAATAAGTTTATATATAATGCGAGGTAAATGCTTATGATACAAATCACAAAAGGGAATCCAACTGAGGAAGAAATTGTAATAATTGCATCTTTTTTAAATAAAAAAAAATCTATTGAAAAAAAAAATACAAAAAAAATCAGTTTATGGAAATTAAATGGAATGCCAGATAAAAATTTTAGTAACAATAAATCTATGTGGAAACATTCTTAAAATAAAATAACAAATACCTCGAAGCAGAGCTTCAAGGTATTAATACAAACATGGTTCCCCAGCACTTTGGTGGTTATTATTTTAACCAGAAACTACATTTCTTGCCATAACTTGCTCATATTTAGCAGCTTCTTCATCAGAAGGTGTATATCCTTGTGTTCTTACCGCTTCTAAAATTTGTAAAGCCCATGCCATATCAGGATCTGTTGAACTTCCATTTACCGAAATTCTTGATACTCCTGAAAAAGGATCTTGTGCTTGTTGAGTTGTCTGTTGATTTTGAACAGGAGCAGAAGCTTGCCCACCATTTCTATTAAAAATATCAGTATAGAGAGCTTTTTGCTCATCTGAAGGAGTATAACCGCCTTTAACAGCTTGAATAAACTGTGTAGCCCATGCTAATTCTTCAGGAGTTGCACCGCCTTGTTGTGTTTGAGTTTGTTGAACGCCTACATTTTGATTACTAGCTTGAACAGGAGCTTGTTCTTGATTTTGAGCAGGTGTTTTTGTTAAAGCATTTTGTAATCTAAAAAATGTTTCTGGACCAAACTTTCCATCAACTTTAGCACCAATACTAGATTGTAATTCTTCTACAGAAGTAAATCCATATTTTTGAGCGATTTGAGTTCCTACATCTGTTGGCAATAAAGGAATTGAATTTCCAGCCATTTGAACACCTTGGAAAGCATTAGTAAATTGAGAAATACTTTGATCGTTATAAGAGAAAGGTTGAGTTCCTGTGTTATTTTGTATTCTCGGTCTAGTTTGCTCAGGTTGTGCAGTTGTATTATTTTGTTGAACAGGCTGAGTTTGATTCTGAGCAGAAAGGTTTGCACTATTCATATAGTTAAGTTTATCTGCTACTTCTTTATATTTTGCTAATTCTTGAGGTTGAGCTTTATATGTTCCACTAGCTACTTTTTTCTCAAGATCTAATGCAAAATCAATTTCGGCTTGTGTAGGAGGAACAAAAGCAGCTTGAGGGTTTGTTTGAGTTGGTTGAACAGCTTGATTTCCATTATCTTGTTGCATTCCAGAATTTTGCCATCTTGAAAAGATATTTTCATAAGTTGATTTTTCTTGAGCAGTCATTTGATGACCACCTTCAAGAGCTTTTTCTAAGTTTTGAGCCCATTTCATTTCATCAGCAGAAACTGGACCTGTTTTTGGTTGAGCAGCTTGTTGTTGTTGAATATTAGGTGTACTAACATTTCCACCACTCATTTTATTAGATATTTGAGTGTACATTTGTAACTCTTGTTGAGTCTGTTTATATT
>JBBTGK010000062.1:0-3154 GCA_038060635.1 Cyanobacteriota bacterium
ACTGTTGAGCTTTTTCTGCTGTATCTGCATCAAATATAGCCATTCCAGAAGCAGCTCCAGGAGAAGCTGGTAAACCTTTTGCAATAATATTTAATTCTGATTCAGCATCTATTTGTCTATGTAATAAGTTGTTTAATTTAATTGGTTCAACTCTTTTCATTGCTTCTTTTTTAGTTATTATTCCTTCATTTACCATATCAACAGCTACTTTTATACTTGCTTGAATGGTTCTTTTTGCATTACGTGTTTGAAGCATATATAATTTATTTTTTTCTACAGTAAACTCTAAATCTTGCATATCTCTATAATGATTTTCAAGCTTTTTTGCCGTTTCTACAAATTGCTCATAAACTTCTGGTAAAGTATTTTTCATATCTTGAATTTTATTAGGTGTTCTTAATCCTGCAACAACATCTTCCCCTTGAGCATTAATTAAATATTCTCCGTATAATACTTTTTCTCCTGTAGATGCATTTCTTGTAAATGCAACTCCTGTGGCAGATGTATCACCCATATTACCAAAAACCATAGATTGAATATTTACAGCAGTACCTAATGAATCGCTGATTTTTTCATATTGTCTATATATTTTAGCTCTTGGGCTATTCCAAGATTTAAAAACTGCTTCTATTGCCATTTTAAGTTGTTTATATGGTTCTTCTTCAAATTCTATATTATGATAATCTTTTAGATATAATTTATATTCTTCAGATATTTCTTTTAGGTTTTCTGTGCTTAAATCTGTATCAAGTTCTACATTATATTTTTCTTTTATTCTATGGAAAATCTTTTCAAAATTTTCCATTTTTACATTTAATACAATATTACTAAACATAGAAATAAACCTTCTATAGGCATCATAAACAAATCTCTCATTTCCTGTTTGTTTTATTAATCCAACTAAAGATTTTTGATTTAATCCTAAATTAAGAACTGTATCCATCATTCCTGGCATAGAAAATTTAGCTCCAGATCTTACAGATACTAGTAAAGGGTTTTCTTCATCTCCAAATTTCTTTCCTGTTTTATCTTCTAATTTTTTTAGATAATCAAGATATTCTTTTTCTAAACTTTCTGGAAAATTATTTTTTTCTGAGTAAAAATTACAAGCTTCTGTTGTTATTGTAAAACCTTGAGGAACAGGTAATCCTATATTTGTCATTTCTGCAAGATTAGCTCCTTTTCCACCAAGAAGATCTTTCATCTCTGCTTTACCTTCTTCAAAAGCATAAACATATTTTATTAGCATAAAAATTTCCATAAAAAATACTAAATTAATTATTGAATTATATCATTATAGTTTTCTTTATTAATAAAAAATATAAATAAATTTCAGAATCAAAAAATTCAAAACCAAGATGTAACAGAGTTCCATGCAGATGAAGCTGCATTTGAAATACCATTTGCTACAGTATTAACTGCGGAACTTACTTTTCCTACAACTGCACCAACTGCATGTGATGCTTGATCAACTTTTTTTTCAAGATAATTAACGGCTTGACCCACAGCTACCTTTGCTTTTTCTGCACCAGCAACGATTGCTTGCCCTGTTTTTTCTAATGCAACCCCTACAGTTTTAGTTGTTTTTGCTATTGCTACTGCTCCATATCCGACAACTTTTTTTGCTCCACCTTGAGCAATCATCTCATTCCCTTTTTTTTCTAGTTTGTTTCCAAGTTCTTGTACTTTTACACCAGCTTTTTCACTAAGTTCTCCAAGTTTTTGAGTTCCTTTTATTGCTGCTCCTGCAACTATTGAACCTACTGCAATAACAGTTTGACCTTGTACAGCTATGTTAGATGCTAGAACTCCAGCCACTTTTCCATCTTTTTTTGAAACTTCATTATAGGTTTCTTTTGCTTTTGTACCTACATGCTGAACAGCACTTTCATTATTTCCTTTTGAATCTTTATACCAACCATATTCTTTTGTCGCTTTATCTCCTTGGTATGCTATTTCTACTGCAGCATAAACTCCTATTCCAATTGGTCCAGTAACAACAGCAGATGTAACTAAAGCTCCACCTCTTGCTACATTCCATCCACCTTCATAAGTTTCACCTTTAACAATTTGATTTATTCCTTTTCCTATTTGAAGACCACCAGAAAGAACACCTAGTGCTACAACTCCCTTTGATATTCCGCCTGATAATTTTTCATGATTTGCAACAACTAATCTTCCTAAAGATGATTTTTCTACAAATTGAACTGCCTTATTTTCGGTCAGTAAAGTTGCAACACTTTTAAGTACTTTACTTTCTGTTATAGCCGTTTTCATTTTTTCAATTTTACCAGTTGCTTCTGCTGGTTCAAAAGTTCCTTGAGCTATTTTTTTTATTGTTGAAGTTGTTTCTATTGCTGTATTTCCCGTTTGAAGGGTTGTTTTTGCTGTTCCAACAGTTTGAGAACTTGCATCTAAAACTACTTGAGTTTGATCTACTACTTTTTTTGCTGCTGTTTTTACAGCTGGGGTAAAACCAAATCCATTATTTGTTGCGAGTACTGTTCCACCAGACATAAAAACCTCTTATATTTAATTCTATTTTTATTGCATATTTTTAATATATTAATAAAAATAATATGTCTTCTTTCTATAAAATATTTTTAATACTTTCATAATATATATTTATTAATTTATTAGTATTTATTCTCTTTTCTCTTTTATTTATTGCTTTTTAGCCTTGTTTAATAAAAGATTAAGTTTAAATTGTTAAGAAGTTATATTGTAAAAAAAATGATATAAATCTTTACAAAAAAATCTTAGAAATACTACTTTTTTTTTATTCTTAGTTGTAAAATTAAGATATGGTTAACGGGAGTTTTAATTTCATGAAAAAAATAAGTAAAGTTTATCCTTTAATAATTGCGTTGATGTTTTCTTGTCAAGCATATCAAGAGCCTTTATCAGAAAATAATATTTCTCAAGTACTTAATGCAGAAGAAAAACTTGGTTCCTTTAGTGTTGTAAAAACTGTTGATAAACCAAAGTTTTGGAATAAAATTGAATTAATA
Source organism: Cyanobacteriota bacterium (assembly GCA_038060635.1). GTDB lineage: Bacteria > Cyanobacteriota > Sericytochromatia > UBA7694 > JACMQJ01 > JBBTGK01. The sequence goes on from JBBTGK010000062.1 coordinate 3,012, forward strand.
AGATCTGCTGACACTTCAATAGATCCTGAGATAATGCTCAAAAGAGGAAGACAAAGAGATCAAGATATAATAAATACTTTTGGTACAGACTTACCTTCATCAACAGATTTTTGTTTGCATGATATGGGTGCTCCAACTGAATT
>JBBTGK010000062.1:3164-6059 GCA_038060635.1 Cyanobacteriota bacterium
AAAAAATAAAACACCTATTTTACTTATTCATGGTGCTAATACTACAGCTACCAGATCTTGGGTTGATCCTGATGGTGATGCAAAAAAACAAGGTCTTGCACAATACCTAAAAGCAAAAGGATTTAGAGTTTTTGCTATAACTTTTGCAAATAAACATGGTGATAATTTTGTTTGGAGTAGTCATATAGGAACCGCAATAGAAAGAATAAAACAATTAACCAAAGTTGATAAAGTTGATACTATTGGACATAGTAAAGGTGGTTTTTCTTTAAGATTACATGTTTCTAATGTATTTGAAAAACAAAATCCTTTTAAACAAAACATAAGAAAAACTATGTTTATTGGTACACCTCATAGAGGAATAGATTTTTCTTTTAGACACCCTATAATAAATTGGGCTTTAATTGAAGATACAGATAGCCCATTAACTTATGCTCCTTTGTCTTGGAAAAAAATGTTGTGGAAAGGTCAGTGGGTTGACTCTAAAGATATGTACATTGGAAGTGGAAATTTTAAAGGTCAACTTCAAATTCTTGGTCGTCTTGATAAAGTTAATAGCTTATCTGTATTAGAACAGGATTGGTTCACTACATATAATGGTGGTGACGGAGTAGTAAGTAAAAGTGAAGGAATTGATGCTTTAATGAAACAAGGTGGAAATTTAGTTGCAAAAGTTATGAAATCTCCTGTTGATTCAAGTGTAAAAGTTTATAACCTAGTTGGTGAAAAAAATAATATACCAGGTATTCTTAATGAATTTACTGGAAAAAGTGATGGTTTACTTTTCTCATATAGTGCAGGTGCAGTACAAGATTTAACTGGTAAAGGTGCTGTTTTAGTAGAAAATAAAGTTATGAATTTAAATCATCTTGATTTAGTTTCAAGTCCAGAATCTATGGAATGGATAGCAAAAAGTTTTGCTAATTAACTTTTAAAGCTATTTTTTAGCTTTTTTATAGATAAATTAAATGTATTAGTCATTAAACCTTAAATTGACATAAAATTAACTTTATGATAACCTTTATAAGGTTATTGGGCAGTTGGCACAGTTGGTTAGCGCACCACGTTGACATCGTGGAGGTCGCAAGTTCGAGTCTTGTACTGCCCATTTTATACTTGATTGTTTTTGGGTGAAAAATATGAAAAACTTTGGCAAAATTCTTTTCTCTTTTATTTTATCAACTTCTCTTTTGTTGTCTGTACAACAAAAATCCTTTGCTCAAGCAAATTTATCCGATTATATTCAAGAACCTATGCCTGAATGGTTTTCTGAACGTTTTGCTGAAGGCAACTTAGATATAAATAGAATGATTAAAAATGGATTTACTCGTGCTGAAGCAGTAGAAATTCAAAATCAAATGAAAGATATTTTAGTTGCTGATCCTGAATATATGAAAATGGAATTAAATGGGGATACATATAATTTATTCAAAAATAAAGATACTATAGTTCTTAAAGCTTTGAAAACTGCTATAAAAAATGTAAAAGAAAATAAGGTTTTTGAAAGTGGATTTAAAGGTAATGAAAAATTAGAGCCTTGGGAGTTTTATGTTGTTTTTGATTTAGATGAAACTTTACTAGTTCAATGGTATAAAATTGGAGAAAAAGGTGAAAAATATTATGATATTAAAACCGAAGAAAATGATAATATTTTAAGACCTTTAATTTTAGGTCCTAATTATATTTCTTTTACTCCTGAATTAGAAAAATCTTTAAAACAAATTAACCAAATAAAAGGTTGTAAAGGAGTTATCTTTTTTTCTGCAAAGCTTGATGCTCCAACCTTACAACTATCTGAAAATATGAAAATAGATAATAAACCAGCAAAAAACTTTTTAAAAGGAGTTTTTACTAGAAATTATTTGATAAGAGAACAGGAACCAACAAAACTATCAAAAGATTTAAGAATAATAGATGAGTCATTAAAAAATGTAATAATAATAGATGATAATCCTACAAGAATTTTAGATAAGCAAAAATCTAATTTAAGAGAAATAACCAAATATAATCCTGATCAATATTTAAAAGCAAAATTAGAAACTAATGATAAAAAAATAACAGGTTATTATGAAAAAGTTCTTCCTATAATTGTTAATGAAATAAAAGAATCTGCTGAATATGCAGAAAAAAATAAAATTTCTTTTGCCGAAGCTTATTATCCATATTCTATGTCTGCTCAAGCAAAAATTTTGATGCTTATAAAAGAAGGTTTATCTATGAAAGATTCAATTGAAACTATTAGAAAAGATAAAGAGCTTTTTAACCCAGGATTTTATTTTTATATGCCTAAAAAAGATAATTAATTATGGAAACTATGCAAGATACAGTTAAATTTATAGAAAAAAAAAAATATCCTAAAGAACTTCCTTTGTTACCTTTAAGAGATGTTATTATTTATCCAGGAATGATAATGCCTCTTTCAATCGGAAGAGAAAAATCTCTAAAATTAATTAATTCTTCTTATGAAGGAAATAAATTATTAGCCCTTTTTTGTCAAAAAAATTTAACAAAAGACGATATTGAAGAAGATGATATTTATAAATACGGAACAATTGCTCTTATTCATAAAGTTATAAAAGCTCCAGATGATACTATTAAAGTTGTAGTTCAAGGTCTTGATAGAATTAAATTAAAAAAACTTGTTTCATCTGATCCTTATTGGCTTGTTAATATTCAAAAAATAAAAGAAAAAGATACAAATGATGATGATAAAGAACAAATTGAAGTTTTACTAAAAAATATTATAAGTTTATTTCAAAAAGCTGTTGGTTTATCAAGTTATTTACCTCAAGAATTACTTCTTGCTGCTATGAATATAGAAGATCCAGAAAAACTCTCTTATCTTATTGCTTCAAATTTGCAATTAAAACTTGAAGAACAACAAGAAATTTTAGA
>JBBTGK010000063.1:0-9350 GCA_038060635.1 Cyanobacteriota bacterium
AAAAATGTTTAAATGCTGGTATGTCTGATTATGTATCAAAACCAGTAAATATTGAACAGTTATTATCATTAATGAGAGTTTGGTTATATCGTTAAATGAATATTGATAACAACGAAATTAAAAAACTTCTTGAATCTATCAAATCTATTTATGGTTATGATTTTACAGAATACTCAGAATCTTCCGTTAGGAGAAGAATCGAACATTTTATGAATTCTAGAAAAATTGAAGAATTAGATAAATTATCTAAACTAATTTTGAATGATGAGAAACTATTTGAAGAATTTATACAACAAATTTCAGTTACGGTAACTGAAATGTTTAGAGACCCTTTATTTTATATGAGTCTTCGTAATAATATAATTCCTCGTCTTGCTAGTTATCCTTTTATAAAAATTTGGATTGCAGGATGTGCTACAGGAGAAGAAGTTTACTCTATTGCTATTCTTCTAAAAGAATCAGGGCTTTTAGAACGAACAATAATTTATGCAACTGACATTAATCAAAACTCCCTTAAAATTGCAAAAGAAGGAATCTATTCTGTTGAAAATATGAAATCTCATACTGTTAATTATCAAAAAAGCGGTGGTACAAAATCATTTTCAGAATATTATATATCAAAATATAATTCTGTAATGTTTGATAAATCTTTAAAACAAAATATGGTTTTTTCTCCTCATAATCTTGCTATAGATAAATCATTTAATGAATTTCAAATAATTCTTTGCCGTAATGTTCTAATCTATTTTAATCAAACTCTTCAAAATAAGGTTATTAATCTTTTTTATGAAAGTCTTTGCTCTTTTGGTTTTCTTGCTTTGGGTAATAAAGAATCTTTATTATTTTCTGATAATAGAAAAAATTTTGATGAAATAGATCATAAAGAAAAAATATTCAGGAGAAATAATTAGATTTTGAATAAAGAAAGAAATTCTAAAGTCATTGTTATTGGAACCTCTGCTGGAGGATTATCGGCTCTTTCTTTTATTTTAGAAAACCTTTCTGAAAATTATCCATTTCCTATTATTATAGTTCAACATCGTTCAAAAGATCTGAAAAATTTATTAGAAGAGATATTACAAAATAAATGTAAGATAAAAATTAAGCAAGCTGATGAAAAAGAAAAAATTCAAAGTGGTTTTGTTTATATCGCTCCACCTGATTACCATTTATTGATTGAAAATGATATGACTTTTTCTTTATCCTCTGATGAACTTGTTCATTTTAGCAGACCATCTATTGATGTTCTATTTGAATCAGCTGCGATGGTTTATAAAGATAAATTGATTGGAATAATTCTTACTGGTGCAAATAGTGATGGAGCTAAAGGAATTAAAATCATAAATGAATCTGGTGGTTTAACTATCGCTCAAAATCCAACAGAAGCAGAGTTTCCTTTTATGCCTAATGCTTCTATTCAAACAAATAATATAAAATATATAATGACTTTAACCGAAATTACTAATTATTTATTGATTTTAAAAGAGAAAGATATGGAAAAAAAAGATAAATCAATCATTTTAATCGTTGATGATAAATCAGCAAATATTATTGCCTTAGAAGCTTTATTAACAACACAGGATAGAGCATTTTTAAAAGCTACTAATGGAAAAGACGCTTTAAAGATTGCTCTTAATAAAGAAATAGATCTTATTATTCTTGATGTTCAAATGCCTGATATGGATGGTTTTGAAGTAGCTCAAATTTTAAAATTAAATAAAAAAACCAAAGATATTCCAATTATTTTTGCTACAGCAGAATCAAAAGAACATAAATCTATGATCAAAGGTTTTGAAGAAGGTTGCGTTGATTATTTATTTAAACCACTGGATTCAGAAATTGCAAAAGCAAAAGTTTCTGTACTTTTGAAAATCCAATTACAAAAAAAAGAATTAATTGAAAAAAATCTTTCTCTTGAAAAATCAGCTCTACTAATCAATAATTCAGCCGATATAATAGGAATAATTGATTCAACCTCATTTAAAATTGAAGAAATAAATAAAGCTTTTACAAATATACTTGGTTATAGTCATGAAGAAACTAAAGAAACCGCTTTAATTTTTTTTCTTAGTAATGAAGACAGAATAATTGTTCAAAAATTAAGTAAAAGCGATAAAGAACAATTATCTTTTGAAACCCGTATATATTGTAAAAATAGGAGTATTAAATGGCTTCAATGGAATGTTGTTTCTAAATATGGAAAATGGTTTGTAAATGCTAGAGATATTACTGAAATCAAACATGTAGAAAAAATTAGAAATTATCTTGCCACAGTCGTTAAACAGTCTAGTGATGCTATTTATATTCATGATCAAGAAGGTAAAATAATTTCTTGGAATAAAGGTGCAGAAGAAATTTATGGTTATACAGAAAATGAAGCTCTAAAAATGAAAATATGGAATATTATTCCAGAGTACATGCAAACTAAGACCCAATCAATTACAGATAAAATATTTTTTGGAGAAAAAATACAAGAAATTGAGACACAACGTATTACTAAACATGGAAAGTTAATTGATGTTTTATTTTCAGCATCTTTAATAATAGACTCTCATAATTCTTACAAATCTATTGCTATTAATGAAAGAGACATTACCAAACAAAAAATTGCTGATGAGCAAATTAAACATTTAAATATTAATTTACAAAATAATATTCTTCAACTTGAATCAATTAATAAAGAATTAGAATTTTTTTCTTATTCTATCTCTCATGATCTAAAATCACCTTTACGCCATATTAATAGTTACATTCAGATTTTGAGAGATGAAATTTCTAATCTTTTGAATGAAGATAATACAAAATATTTAAATATTGTTTCTGATTCTGCCAAACTAATGGATCATCTCATTGATGATTTATTGAAATTTTCAAAATTAGGTAGAAAAGAAATAAAAAAAACTGAGATTGACATTCTAAAATTGATTGAGAATATTTTAACTGAAATTAATAATATCACTCCTCATAATGCAACAATAAAAATTACTCCTTTATCTTCTGCTGAAGCTGACTATAATTTACTCAACCAAGTTTGGATCAATCTTATTTGTAATGCTATAAAATATTCTTCAAAAAAGGAAAAACCCTTAATAGAAATAGGTGAAACAAGATCAGAAAATGAAATAACCTATTATATAAAGGATAATGGAGCTGGATTTAATATGAAATACGTAGATAAACTATTTGGTGTATTTCAACGTTTACACAAAGCATCTGAGTTTGAAGGTACAGGAGTTGGATTAGCTATAGTAAATAGAATAATTACAAAACATGGTGGTAGAGTCTGGGCAGATTCAATTTTAAATGAAGGCTCAACTTTCTTTTTTACTCTTCCAATTTAATTTTATAGATAAAAAATTAATTAATTCAATGTGTTTGTTTAGGAGCGTTTTTAAAACACTCCTTACACAATACTCTTATCTCTTTACTTATCACTTTTTACTTCTTACTGTGTAAAACTCAATCAATCTAATAAATTTCTATTCCTAAATTTATTCGAGGTAAAAATAAAAACTACTTCCAATATTTGGTTCTGAGTTTACCCAAATTTTTCCACTGTGTTTGCTTATGATACTTTTAACAATTGCCAGACCAACACCAGTCCCCTTAAATTCTGATTCACTATGAAGTCTCTGAAAAACACCGAATAACTTATAAGCATAATTCATATCAAAACCAATTCCATTGTCTGTAATAAAATAAATATTTTTATCTTCTTCTTTTTTAAAATCTATTTCTATTTTCGGCTTTTCTATTTTAGACGTAAATTTTATTGCATTAGATATTAAGTTAGTCCAAATTTGTTTTATCATTGGTTCATCTGCGTTTGTTTTTGGTAAATCTGTAACTGAAAAATTAATTTTAGATTTTTCTTCTTCAGATGTAATTTCATTATAAATTGATTCGACTATAAATTTCATATCAATTTCTGATCTATGAATTTCTTTTCTGTTTGTTCTTGAAAAAGCTAATATATCATTAATTAAAGAAGACATCTTTTTTGAACTATCAATAACTTTATTAAGTAATCGTTCTCCTTCACTTCCTAATTTTTCAGAATAATTTTCAATTAAAATATTTGAAAAACCATCTATGGCTCTTAATGGCGCTCTTAGATCATGAGAAACTGAATATGAAAAAGATTCTAATTCTTTATTTGAATTAGCCAATTCTTCTGTTCTTTTAATTACACGTTCTTCAAGTTCTTCATTTAGTTTTAGGATTTTTTCATCAGTAAGTTTTTTTTGAGTTATTTCCCATGCAATATCAGCAAAATATGAAACTAAATTAAGATCTTTTTCGTTGTATTCGACTACTTTATTTCCAACACCTATAATTGCTACTATTAAACCATCTCTAATAATTGGTACAACTATTTCTCTTACAAGACTTTCATAACCTTCTGGTACTTCTTTTTTATTTTTTATTAACTCATAATTATTATGAATAATGGCTTTTTTTTCTCTTATACAGTCAGCCCAAATACCTGCATTATCTAAATTATAATTAGATTCGTGGCATGTTGCTTTATAATAATTTTTTATAGTATTTGTTGACCAAGCTTGCAAAGAAATAGTTTTTTGATCTGTTTCTACAAAATGATAAAAACCTATAGTGCTATTTGTTATATTACAAACTTCATCTAAAATTTTTTGCAATAATTCATTTAATGAGTGATTAAACGCAAATTCATTTATTCTAAGGTGTGCTTTAATTATATTTTCTGTTAATTTTCGATCGGTAATAATAAATTCAATTCCATCAAAAAATATTACTCCATCATCCATTAATATTGGAGTTGATACTAAATAAGACCATCTTTCATTTCCAAAAATATCTTTTATTCTAATTTCAACTTTGAAAATCGATAAATTTTTTATTGATTCAGCTTCTATTTTCATAAGTGATTCAATATCATCTTTATTTAATTTGCTATAAATTAAGTTTGCATCTAACATTCCTTCTTCTGGTGTTATTCCATATAATTGTTTTACTGAGTTACTTAAATAGGTAAATTTTCTACTTCCATCTGGTTTAATCATAAGCTGATAAATCATTCCACTAGTAAAATTATTGCTTATTAATTTTATATGGGCTTTACTTTCTAACAAAGATTTTTCGGTTTTTTTTCTAACTTCTTCATTTTCTATAAACTCAATTGCAAAAGATAGATTTGAGGCTAGTTTTTCAATTAATTTAATTTCATCTTGAGTAAAAAAACCAACTTCGTTAGAATATATTGTTATTGACCCTATTACTTTTTCTGATATTTTAAATGGAAAAGAAGCTGACGAATTATATCCAAGCCTTATTGCATCTTTTTTCCATGGATTCATAGTTGGATCATTTATTATATCATTTGAAAAAGCATAATGTCCTGATTTAATTGCTCGTCCTGTCGGTCCATTACTTCTTATTTCATCATTTAGATCAATATTTATTTTATTTAAATAATCTTCGGTAAATCCTGCTGAAGCTACTACATCAACTTTATTATCTTTGTTTATTATTCCAATCCAACTCATAAGAAAATTACCATTACTAAATGCAATTCTACATATTTCATTAAAAAGTAGTTTTTTATCATGTATTTTAACAATTGTCTCATCAATATTATATAATATTGAATATAACCTATTTATTTTATTTGTAGTTTCTTTTTGTTTTTTATGTTCATCTAATTCAATTTGTAGTTCTTTGTTTACATTTTCTAGTTTTAAGTATAAATCTCTTATTTCTAAATGCGATTTTATCCTTAGAATTATTTCTTTATTTTTAAATGGTTTTGTAATAAAATCAACTCCTCCTACTTCAAAGGCACGTATTTTATTTCCTGATTCATTTAATCCACTTAAAAATAATACTGGAATATTTGCTGTTTTTTCATTTTTTTTTAAAATAGTGAATACTTCATAACCATCAAGCTCAGGCATTTTTACATCAAGTAAAATCAAATCAGGTAAAATATCATTAATTGATTCCAATGCTTCTTTTCCAGATTTTACACATCTAACTTTATATCCACTTCTTGTAAGAATTTTTGAAAGTATTTGAATCTCTTCAAATATATTATCAACAATCATGATAGTAGCTAAAACATTAGTTTTATTTATCATCTATTTATCCCTATTTTTTTAATGCAAGAGTTAAAATTCATCTTTTAAAAAACTTCTTTTATTATATTATACAGCATAAAGAATTTATATTATTTTTATAATTAATTTTTTAACTTTAAAAAGATTTTTTTTGTATATTTACGATTATGATATAATTTTAATTGTTATTAACAAATTTTTTGATTAAATGAAAAGAAAAAATCTATGATCTAGTGTTAAATCTTTTTTCTTATTAGTTTTTTCAGATTTAAGAAAGGAGGATTAATTGAATAAATCTGAAAAACAAGTTACAGATGAAAACTTGTTACTTCATTTAACTAAACCTTTACTTAAAATTGTTTTAGAAAATCTTCCTATTTTTGTTTTTTCTGTTAATAAAAAAGGGGTATTTATTTTTTCTGATGGAAAAGCTCTTTCGTCTATTGCTATAAACCCCAATGAACTTATTGGTTTATCTATTTTTGATTTTTATAAAGATATTCCTGAAATTATTAATTCTATAAATAATGCTTTATTAGGTAAAACGTGTAAAGTAAATATCACCTTAAAAGGAATTTCTTTTGATTCCAATATTTCACCAATTTTTGATGCAGAACAAAATATCATAGGTGCTACAGGATTATTTACAGAAATATCATCTCAAAATAATACTGAAATTTTTCTTCAACAAAAAAATGAAGAGTTACAAATTGCTAAAGAAAAAGCTGAAAAAAATGAGCAAAATTATAAATTACTATATGAATTTAATACTATGCCAATGTCAATTTTTGATTCCAATACTTTAAAATTTCTTTCAGTAAATAATGCTTTCAGTGATAAATATGGTTATTCAAAAGATGAGTTTCTAAGTATGAGTATTTTTGATATTAGAGCAACAGAAGAAATAGAAAGGATTAAAAATACAAAAACTCTTTCAGAAAATGGTTTAAAAAACTTAGGTTTGGGTAAACATAAAAAGAAAAATGGTGAAATTTTTCATGTAGAAGTAATAAGAGATTCGATTATATTTGAAGGAAAAGATGCAAAATTACTTATTGTCAATGATGTAACTGAGAAAGTAATTGCTGAAGAAAAGTATAAAAGAAATAATCAGTTATTAGAGGAATCACAATTTTTTGCAAATCTAGGTGGATGGGAATTTGATTTGATTACTAAGGAACTTTATTGGACAGCTCAAACATATCGAATTCATGATACATCTCCTGAAGAATTTAATCCAACTCTTGATGCTGGTTTAAGTTTTTATTTACCAGAATCAAAAAAATTATTGGTTGATGCTTTGGAAATTGCTATTACACAAGGTAAGGGTTATGATTTGTACCTTGAAAAATATACTACTAAAGGAAGAAAAATAGATGTAAGAACAACTTGTAAAGTTACTATTAGTGATGGTAAATCTATAAAATTAACAGGTGTTTTTCAAGATATTACAGAACAAAAGAAAATTGAAAGAAAATTAACAGAAATTGAAACTAATCGAAAATTTAATTATTATTTTCGAAATCTTATTGAATCAATCAAAGACCCTTTATTAACTCTTGATGTAGATGGTAAAATTACTGATGTAAATTCAGCTACTGAAAATGCCACTGGTTTATTGCGAAACTCTCTTATAGGTACATATTTTTCTGATTATTTTACTGAACCTGAAAAAGCTAAAATTGCTTATAGAGAAGTATTTGAACAAAATTTGGTAAAAGATTTTCCTCTCACTATTCGTCATATATCTAATAAATTTATACATGTTTTATATAATTCAAGTCTCTATCGTAATGAGCAGGGTGAAATTCTTGGCGTTTTTGCGGCTGCTCGTGATATAACAGAACGCAAAGAAGCTGAAAAAAGATCTAAGCTTTATTTAGATGAATTAATTCTTGCTAATAAAGATCTTAAACAATTTGCGTATGTCTCTTCACATGAACTTCAATCACCTCTTCGTACAGTATCTAATTATATTCATTTGTTTAAAGAAGATTACTTTTCAGCCTTAGATGATAAGGGACTCAAATATCTTAATATAATAGATAATGCAACAAAAAGAATGAGTTTACTTCTTAATTCACTTTTAGGGTTTTCACAATTGGGTCGTAATAGTAAACTTGCGAATGTTGATATTAGAAAATTAATTTCTGATGTTTTAATAGATCTAGATTCTTTAATAAAAACCTCTCAAGCTATTATTGAAGTTTCAGATATGCCTAAAATAAGAGTATATAAGCTTGAAATGCGTCAACTTTTTCAGAACCTTATTACTAATGCTATTAAATTTCAGAAAAAAAATTCTATTCCTAAAATTCAAATTACTTCTAAAAATATTGATGATAAATGGGTTTTTTCAATAAAAGATAATGGTATAGGAATAGACTCTAATCATTTTGCTCGAATTTTTGATATTTTTCAGCGACTACATGTTAATGAAGATGAATATAAAGGTAGCGGTATTGGTCTTGCCTATTGTAAAAAAATAGTAAATATACATCAGGGTGAAATTTGGATCGAATCTAGTCTTGGAAATGGAAGTACATTCTATTTTTCAATACCAAATAAAGATATTTTAAATGCTAATTGATTTTAGAGTTATTATAATATGAGTAGTAAAATATGAAAAAAAAATTGAATTGTATTATGCTTATTGATGATGATGAAAATGATAATTTTTTTCATGAAAGAGCTATTAAGAAAGCAAATCTTGATATTTCTGTGATTGAAAAAACAACTGCAATGTCTGCTTTAGAATATCTAAAATCAAATAATAAGACTATTCCTGATTTAATTTTTTTGGATATAAATATGCCCTGTATGAATGGTTGGGAGTTTCTTGATCAATACATTTTATTGGATAAAGAATTAAAATCTCAAATAGTAATTGTTATGCTTACTACTTCATGCAATCCTGATGATATAGAAAAAGCAAAATCAAATAACCTTATTTCTGAGTATATTACAAAACCTCTTACTCATGATATGGTTGAAAGTATTAAAGAAAAATATTTTGATTCTATAACAACTTGAAATTATGCTTCTGTGTTAACGAAATACCTTCCCTCTTTCCTGTTAAGACACAATATTCTATTAGTTATCCTCTATATATATATGTGTTGTGAAAAAATCTAATTTATAAAAGAAATTTAATGCACCAAATAGTTTTTTTGTAGGGATTTGATTCATCAAATCCTTTGTATTTCATGGAAATTATTTAATTTCATTAGCTATAAAAATAAAAAATGATATAAA
>JBBTGK010000064.1:0-8119 GCA_038060635.1 Cyanobacteriota bacterium
TTTTTATTTTCTTTTAAAAAAGATTCATATTCATTTATTATTTCTGGTATAATGCTTAAATATTTAAAATGTAAATTGCTTATTCCTGTTATCCTCATTAAAGATTTATTATCATTCTCTAATTGTGTTTTTATAATTTCTAGCATATAAGGATTTCTTCTATATAAAGGAATTACATATCTTTTGAAAATATCAATATAATCAAATTCATCTTTTTCATTTTTAGTATTTAAAGTTAAACCTTTTTCTGAAAGAACATTTTCTAAAAATTGATATTTTTCTTGTTCATTAAGTACTTCTAATCCAGCATACTTTGTATTGTAATTATCCAAAATTCTTTTACAAAAACTATGAATAGTCATAAAATTTGGTGTAGGAAAGCTTTTTCCTATTAATGAAATAGTTCTTTGTTTAAATTCTTTTGATGCACTTTCAGTAAAAGTCAAAACTAAAACAGACTTAGGTTTAACTTTTTTATTAATTAATAGATTCTTTACAAAATAACTAACTAACGTTGTTTTACCTGCTCCTGGCGTTGCCAAAACAGAAGCATAACCACTTTGATATGTCCCTATTATTTTTTCTTGATCCTGAGATAATTTAAAATTCATTTTTATATCATTTACTAAATTAAAAAACTAAAATGTTTCTTATATTTATAAATTATTATAAGAAAGCTATAGTCTATTTAAAACTCAAATGTTTTCTAATAAGAATAAAACTTACTAGAAAACATTCAAAAATTTATATTTTTTTTTATTTATCTTATCATCGATAATGCTGTATCTACATTATTTAAATAAACAAGAAACTGTTTTGTAAGTGCTTCAAAAAGATTTTTTGACACAGATAGTTCTGTTATTTGTTTTGCTGTATTAACATTTGAGGCTTCTAATTTTTTTGAATAAATAGTTGTTGATGCAGATAAGGCATTATCATCATAATCTAAAATTGTAGGAATAGCATAAGTACTTGAATCATAATATTGGCTACCAAATTTGTTATTAAATTTAAGTGCTTGAAGATCCGCAAAAGTTGCTATTGCAAGTTTTGAACCTGCTGCAATTACAGGGAGATGAAAAGGATCTAAACTATCTATACTTTCTCCATCTGCACTTGAAACTTTTGCTCTTGTATTATCGGTGTTAAGTACAAATAAACCTTCTTGAGTTCTTACAAAGCCATTTGTATCAACATGAAATTCACCATTTCTAGTAAATAATCTATTTCCTGTAGAAGCGTCTTCTACAACAAAAAAACCTTCTCCTTGTATTGCTAAATGTGTTTTTATTGTTGATTGAACAATATCACCTTGTTTAAAGCTTATTGTAGTATGATCAACATTTATAGAGTTCTCTGCTCCATTTATACCAAGTCTTTCATTTGTACCAGGTCTATAAGTTACAGTATTAAGACCGCCACCAAAGTATATATCCATAGATTTGTAAGCAGTTTTAGCAGAACCAAGTAAGTTTGCATTAACGTTATCAGTCCATCTGTTAACTGTTTTCATTGAAAACATAAGTGCATAAGGATTTACATCAATACTTCCCATAAACTCTCCTATAAAAAAAGAAACTTAATTTAACAATAAACTGAATTTTAGAAATTAACAGCTATACTACTATATTATATTATTTTGGCGTAAAATACAATTAAATTTTATTTATATTTTTGGAAGTGTTGCACTCTGGTGGGTCAAACAATCTTCAAAATTGTTCTTAGGTATTATAAAATGCCTTTATAGGTTCGATTCCTATACACTTCCGTACAAAAATAAATTTGATAGTAATTGACTCTGTTTGTATTAAATATTAAGCTTAATGGACATATTTATATTTCATAAAAATTAATTTACTCATGATTATTTTTTATGTTATAGTATTTTGATTAGTTGTGGTAAAAATTATGAATATTATTGTTTGTATTAAAATAACTCATTATACAGATTTTAATATAATTCTTGATCGTGATTTTATTCATATTGACAAAAGTAATTTTAAATATGTAATTAGTTCATATGATGAATTAGCAATCAAAGAAGGTCTTAAAATCAGAGATAGATTTGGCGGAAATCTTATTATATTAACCGTTGCACCAGATACAGCTAATACATTTCTAAAATCAATTCTTGCTATGTTTAATATTGACACCGCTTTTCGTGTTTGGGATTCTAACCTTGAAAATGCAGATAGTTTTGCTATTGCAAAAGTTTTGGCAAGTGCCATAAAAACATTAGGTTACGATATCATTCTTTCAGGTCAAAAATCCATTGATATATCATCTGGTATTGTTGGTGGAATTGTTTCTGATATGTTAGATATCCCTCAAATTTCTTTTGTAACAAAATTAGAATTAATTGACGAAAAAACATATAATGCTTATAGAAAAATGGAAGATACAGAAGAAATAATTGAATTTAATCCTCCTGTATTTATAATAATTCAAAAAGGGTTAAATAAACCTAAAGTTCCAAAATTATCAGATATTATTAGAGGTAAGAAAAAAGAAGTTATAATCTTAACTCTTTCCGATATAAGCTTATCGGAAATTGATATTGTTAATAAAGTACAAATAATTTCTATAACTTTACCTCCACCCAAAAAACCTAGAAAAATTCTTACATCTGGCGTAGATTCTGTTCCTGAGCTATTAAGACTCTTAAAAGAAGAAGCTAATGTAATATAATCCCTAAATATTATTAAAAAAAGAATAGTTATCTAAAATAAAATACAGTTTGGTTAATACAAATTTAATAACCATTTTTTAAAATATTTTTATACAATTTTACTATATTAAAAAAAAATAGAAACTACGATGTTATACACCATAGTTTCTGATTACTAATTATTTTTATCTAATTAGCTTTTATATACGGCAGAAAAAGCACCTTGTTTAACAGATAGTCTTTTTCTATTAGGATCCCAATCTAAAATAAGTTTTCCTGTTATTTGATCTCCTCTATTATCACTTGAAGTTGCGGCTAAATAAATACCATCAAGTAAACCAAATTTAATCATTTCTTGAAATTCAGAACTATCAAGCACTTGCTTAAGTCTTTTTGCTAATTTATTCTCATTACCAGCTCCAGCATCTGCCCCACCGCTTCTTCCTTTTGTGGTAACTAAATATTGTTCATTTACAGTAACTGTATTACTTGTATATCCAGCTGTAACCGCACCTGCAAAAGGAGCTATATAACTATTACTAGAATAGAGTTTATCTGCTTCTGCTTGATCTATATCTGTCAAAAGCTCATAAGTTGTAACCCTAGAGTTATTTGGAACTGCAGGTAATTGTAATGGAGGTGCAAATGTTATAGTACCAGGTCCTGTTACTGCAGATACAGCTGTTATTTTAACTGCTTGATGACCTCCAGAACCATCTTCAATTCTTACATAGGTACCTACTGAAAAGTTCTTTAAATTATTTACTGAAATAGAAGTAGCACCAACCGCACCAATTGCAACATTAGAAGTTGTTTCAACATATTGAAATCTCTCTCTTAAACCAGCAACACTTGTTGCGGCAGCTGTACTTAGAGGATTAACACCTGAATTACTACGTGTGTCTTGCATTCCCATTATTCTAGTTTTTAAATGTTGTTGTTCTGTAGCAGAGATTAAGCCATCACCATCTTCATCTTCAACATAAGTTACTGTTACATTCATTGTTGCATCATTAACAATATTATCTTTTTTATCAAAAAATACATTAATATCTGCTTGGCCATTAATATCAGTACTATAATTCAAATCATTTCCTGTCATTGATTTAGGATCAAAGTTCAAACCTAATCCTATACCTGTTTGTTCTAATCCATTTACATATCCCTTTGTTAATTGAGTTATAACGGTTCCATCTATATTTGAATCTGTAGTAAATGTTGTTGTTTTAATAGTTTGAATAGTTGGCTCACCTGTAATAGTAACAGAGACTCCTTTTATTAAGGATACTCTACCTTCTCCATTTGAATTTTGGTTATCAAAATGAACAATAGTTTGCATTTTATCAACTTTCTCAGTTTTAAATAAATCTACAATTTCTACTGGTTCAAGAGGATCTGAAGGTTCATTTATATATGAAACACCATCAAAATAAGTATTTACCCCATCATATCCGCTTGGTGATGTTTTTATTGCCCAAGTACTATCAGTATTAATACCACTTGCACCACCTGTTGCACTAAATGTATCCCCAATTGCAGTTATACCAGTAACACTAAGTGTAAAATTCTCAGTATTTCCCTTATCTTCAGACGCTTTTACTCCAATTGTATTAAACCCTTTTCTTAACAAAGGAGCAATATCAAAAGTGCTAGAAGCTGAATTCACACTTGTTAGAAGACCTGTTGGAGCTGTAACATTTGCTGCTGGACCAGAATCTGAATAACTTAAAACAATTAATGCACCCGCATTTGCTGGTTGAGCTAATGGAGTTGTAAAAGTAATAATATTAGGTCTAGGAACACCAAATCCATCCAAAGGTTCAACTTGACTTATTATAATTGGTTGATTGTTAACATAAATTAATTGTCCTGGATAAAGGTTTTCTATACTGGTTAACGTAAGTTCATAAGCACCTGCAACGGCATTAGCTGCAACTGTTATATCTGTATTTGTAGAATCAGTTGCTTGATTTACATGATAAACAGTATATGGTTTTTTTATTGGAATTGCAGTTAGATCATCAAATGTTCCATAAGGAACTGCTAAAACAGGTTCTGGAACTACTTGTATTCTATTTCCACCACCACCACCAGGTAAAGCAGTTATTTTGCCTATTTGCCCATCTATCATAACATAATCATTAACAGCATAATCACTTCTATCTATAAGTTCTAATGGTCCACCAACACCAGCTTGAGAAAAAACTGTGCTTCTTACATTATATCCATTTACATATAAATAAGCGTCATCATTAGCAGATATTGTTGTGTTAACTCCATTCGCTGGCGGTGGGTTAACAGCATCTATCAAAAATGTTTTTTTAGCCCAAACAGTCATGTTTTGATATGTAGAGCTTGCAGTTTCTTCAAATTTTGTAGCACCAACATGAGGTAACCAAATGCCACCACCACTAGATGCAGCATTACCCCAACCTGTTTTTTCTTGGCTAACACTAGTAGATGTTGGTAATTTACCAACTATTTTACCAGTATTTATTGCAACCGCTTCATCAACATACATATTTGTAATAGAACCAGCATCGGTTGTATCATAATAATTATCTAAGCCATCACTTGATAATAAAAAATTACCATCAGTTTGTGGTTCAACTAAACCACTAAATCTATTTAATACTCTTGCAGGAGGAGCTGTATTTAAACCACTCCACTCAACATAAGTATCATGTTTAACTTCTTTCAATTTATTAGAATTTGTTTCAACATAAGTTAAAAGTGTATTTGAGAACATAGGATAATCTGAATTAGATATTTGAACACGATTATTTACATCCGTATATCTTCCTTCAACATTTTTTCCTCTAGGATCAAAACTTAAATTTGGTCTATTTATATCTATAATTGCCTCTGGAATATTATAACCATCTGATATATTGTGTCTTATTTCTAAATTTTGTATATCAAAAATATCATTTTTAGTTGGTACAACAATTCCTAATGGAACATCTATTTCAGATTCAAATTTCAATCTTACTGTACTTCCAGCAGGAGCTATTCCTAAATCAATTAACCCTGGTAAATAATTAGGTGCAACACCAGTTGCGGTAGGATTAATTGCATTGAATATTTCCACATAAGCACCACCATTTACAGATGCGTATATTTTTCTTTTTGTTACTTCATAAAGACCTAATGGATCATTTAAGGCAGAATATTGAAATCCTAATGTACTACTAGGAAATGCAATATTATAAGGACCTGTTTCAAAAGATGTTATATATTTACCTGCTTCTTGAAGTGGTGTATCAGTTTTAACTACTTGTATATTTGAAACATCCCAAACAGGTATATTTTGTGCTCCAGAACCTGTTGTTCTAAATCCTGTCGAACTACTAGTCGTAAATCTTAATTTTACATTACTTTGACCAGCTAAACCTAAAGCATCTAAATCTATATTAACTGATGTAGAAGCAATATCTTCTGGATAAGTTGTTGTTGAAACTACTGCATTTGCATCATTTAAAATTTCCAAAGTTCTTATTGTACCATTTTGAGTTACATCTAAACCAACATAATCAAATGTTAATGTTCCAGATGATGCAGCTGACAGATCTATACCATCAATAATTTTTACTGAAGATGGCATTGTAGCACCAAATGAATTTCCTACAACATAAGTTGTATTTATTGGAGCTCCATTTGCCATAGAAATACCACCAGGTGCTGGATTTATTACTACATCATTTTCATCATAAATAAAAGCCCAAGGATCATCAGAAACAGTTAATCCTGTACTTGAATCGCCTACAAATTCAGAGGTAAATGCTAAACTACCATTTGTTGTTACACCTGTATTTGTTGTTCCTGTTAGATCCCAATCTAATTCCATCGGATTATTAAAAGCTAGTGCAGGGACACCACCAGCTGATAGAGGCGATTTAACATAACTTCCAATCCCATAATTATTATCTAAGTTTCTATCAAGCTCTAGTGTATCTCCTACAACATTAATTATTGTGTATAAATCTCCACCAATAATTATAGATTCACCTCCAATAAAAACACCATTATTATTTGTTAATGTTACAAATTGATCTGCTGTTGTTTCAGCACCAAGAAGTGTATGTCCAGAATCAAAAACCCTACCATATTCACCAGCAGCTCCTGTTGGCGGTACTGGCCCCAATGTTCTTGTTACATATCCTAAAACATCTACTGATGTATTAATATTCATATCTTCAAGAACAGGTGTAACTGTTGTATCTATTGGGCTTACTATGTTAAATGTAATAGGATTTGGTGTTGCCCCTACTGCTGGCGCATTATTAACAAAAGCAGTTTGAGGATTACCAAGGGGGTCTAAACTTGTATTTGTTGCGGCAATTGTATTTGAAAATCCTGATATATCTGCTGGTAAACCAACACTAGAAAGTTTTGCACCAGCTCCTGCAACAAATTCACTATTTAAATCTTGTCTATAATAATAAAAATCGGTTGGTTCTGATTTTCTTCCAACAAGCTTTATATTATCAATATTCCAACCATCAAAATCTGTAAATTCGGTAATATTAGTACCATTTGCATTTGTTAGTAAATTAGTATTTTTTCTTGTATCAAAAGAAAATTTTACTCTCACATTATCTTTTCCTCCTGCACAAGGTATTTCAACGTTATTTTTTTGCCAATCTTGAACAGACGTTCCTGTTTTATTTATTGCTGGCATGAGTTGCCAAGTTGCAAGACTAGGATTTGTATCATCGTAATCAAAAGAATAATAAATTTCTTTATGTGTCCAATCTTCAAAACCAAGTGGATTTGCACCACCAGTTTCAACTCTATCCATAAATTCTAAATATCCAGATTCCATATTAGTAAAATCCATTCTTGGGCTTATCATATCTCCTTGTGTATAGCCCTTTGCTTTTATAAAAACATCATCTAATTTCCATTGTGTAGAAGTTCTTTCATCTTTATTTGCAAATGTTCTTCCTTCATAAGCTTGATTACCAGATGCTGTTCCATCATATAATGCGGCACTTCCTAGTGGTGGAGATGTTGCACTCGTTGCTAAGGCTCCAGCCCATTCTTGATAACTACCATATATTTTAGGATCTGAATAACCATGTCCTTGATTTCCTGTCCAAAAAGAACCATTAAAAGCAAGTTGATTACCAGATCCAGTATTATAATCATTATGACCATCTCCAAGTAAATCTACAGCAGTTTGAACAAAACCTCTTTTAAAATCTACTTCTGATGTAATAAAACCTTTATATGGATAACCATAACCAGCATAAGGACCAGGAACATAAACAGGGCTAGTTATTCTGGTTTCTTCTCTCATATCAAATTCAAGTTTCATATTTGTTCCACCTTGAGCAAATGCAGTTGATTCATTTAGGAAAGTCCCACTATTAAAATTAGTACTATTTGTGAAGGTATTAGGAACTCCAAAAAAATAATTTGTGTAAGGATCTGACGCTGTATAAACAA
>JBBTGK010000065.1:0-13923 GCA_038060635.1 Cyanobacteriota bacterium
GAGCATCAAATTTCATTTTTTGTGCTGTTGTTGCTGTTTCCTGAGCGTTAGAAACAGATTGTTTTGCATTTGCAGAAAGTTCTATCATTGCAGCAGAAGTTTCTTCTGTAGATGAAGATAAACTTTGAGAATTTGTAGTTATACTTTCTATTGAAACTGATGTTTGTTCAACAATTGCAGAAACTTCATCGATTGAAGAGTAAAGAGAATCTATAGATTGAGCTATTTCTTCTGAAGAAGATAAAACTTCTTGATTTATTGTCAGTGAATCATCTAACACATTTTGTAATTCATCTACATCGATATTATATTTAACTGAGTTTGAATTTATATTTTCTTTTATTAAATTTATATCTTCTTTTATTAATCCAATACTATTAATGTTAGAAGAAATATCTTTTATTTCTAAATGAGATGATAAACTTTTTAATTTTGATACTTTTTCAGAAAAAGCTTTTGATATCTCATTTAATTTCATAATTTCATGATAATCTTCATCTGAACGGTATGTTAAATCACCATTTTTTATATAATTTATCATACTATCAAAACTAGGATCTATTTTTTTTGCTTGAGATTTAAGTTTTATTATTAAACTAAAAAGTCTTATTGATATTGAAATACTTATAACCGCAAAAGGCAAAAACAACCAACCTTTGAATTGTGCAAGAGACAACAAACTAAAAGGTAATATCAGTAATATGAGTAATTCTGTAATTATTTCCTTTTCAGAAAAAATACTATTTTTTTCTTTCATTATTATTAAAATTTTAAACCTTAAAAGTAATCCAATAAATTCTAACTTATATTTTATGTATTTTCAATGACTTATAAATTTTCTTAGATTTGTTTTTATTCATCAAATATAAAGTTATTAATGGCTAAAAATCAGTTGTGGTAAGTTTAATAGGTTATAAAGGTAAGAAATAAAAAAACACAGATAAATTTAATCTATACAAAATTTATTCCTTTTGCTAAATTTTAAAATCTGTGTTTGTCTATATTTTATAAAAGAAAAATTATAAAGATAACATTTTTTTCATAGATTCAAATGTTTTGTCGCCAATACCTTTTATAGATTTTAAATCTTCAATTTTTTTGAATTTACCGTTTTTTGTACGATATTCAACAATAGCTTTTGCAATTACTGGACCAACTCCAGGGATAGCTTTTAATTGAGCTTCTGTTGCAGTATTTATATTTACAGCTACCATTTTCTTAGCATCAACTTTTTTGTCATCTTTTTTAGCTTGAAGTTTCTTAGCATCAACTTTTTTGTCGTCTTTCTTAGCTTCTACTTTTTTATCCATCTTTTTATCCATTTTCTTTTCATCTTTTTTAGCAGGGGTTGATTCTGCAAAAGATGGGCTAGATAATGAACTTAAAGCAAAAACTGATGTTAATGCTAAACCTAATAATTTTTTTATCATAATTTTTAACTCCTAAAAATTGAATTTATATTCTAGTAATTTTATCATATAAAGGTTAAGGAAAAGATAAAATTACTTTAAGTACTTTATTCATATAAAATTTTTTTATAAAAAATATCTTAAAATTGTTAAATATAAATTAATAGAAATCTAATAAAATAAAAACTAAAAATTCTTTTAAAGACGTTGCACTGAAACGTCTCTGCAAATAATATCTATTTCTTATCTAAAATAATCACTGGAAGTTCGCTTTTTTTATCTACTTCAAAAGAAAAACAGTCAGAATCATAGTTATAACTAACATTTATTATATTACCTTCTTTAAAATCGCCTCTTAAAAATCTTAGAGCCAATGGGTTTTCTATTTCTCTTTGAATAACTCTTTTTATTGGTCTAGCTCCAAAAACAACATCAAAACCAATAAAAGCTAATCTTTCCTTAGCAGATTCATCAACATTTAGAGTTATTTTTTTATCACTTATCAATTTAAGAAGTTTACTAAGTTGTATCTCAACAATTTGTTTTACATGATGTAATAATAATGAATGAAAAACAACAATTTCATCAATACGATTCAAAAATTCTGGTCTAAAATGATTACGTAGCTCTAATGTTACTCTTTCTTTCATAACTTCATAGTTTTCTTTTTCATTTAAATTTGTACTATGTTCTACAATTAGTTGACTACCTACATTACTTGTCATTATTATTATAGTATTTTTGAAACTTACACTTCTTCCTTTAGAGTCTGTAAGTCTTCCATCATCAAGTAGTTGCAAAAGAACGTTAAAAACATCTGGATGAGCTTTTTCTATTTCATCAAAAAGTATTACACTATATGGTTTTCTTCTAGCTTGTTCAGTAAGTTGTCCTCCTTCTTCAAAACCAACATAACCTGGAGGTGCACCAATAAGTTTAGAAACAGAGTGTTTTTCCATATATTCAGACATATCAATTCTTATCATAGAATTTTCATCATCAAATAAAAAATTAGCTAAAGCTTTTGCTAGCTCTGTTTTTCCAACCCCTGTTGGACCCATGAATATAAAAGAACCAATTGGTTTATTTGGATCATTTAGTCCTACTCTTGCTCTTTGTATTGCAAAAGAAACTGATTCTATTGCCTCATTTTGACCAATAACTCTTTTATGTAAATTTTCTTTTATGTTTAATAATTTTTCTGTTTCACATTCCATTAGCTTAGTAATGGGTATTCCTGTCCATTTACTAACAATAAAAGCAATATCATTTTCACTTATCTCTTCTTTTAGTAATTGATCAGATGAATCTTTATTTTTATGCTCTTTTATTTTATTTTGTAATTCAACTTTTTTACCATATTTTAATTCTGCTGCACGAGCAAAATCTGATTTTTTTTCAGCATTTTCTATTTCAGCATCAATATCTTCAAGTTCTTTTTTTACCACACGAATTTCTTGCAAAACTTTTTTTTCTTCTTGCCATTTTGTTCTTAATTCTTTTGATGTTTGATATAATTCTTCCAATTCTGCTTCTATTTTAGCTACTTTTTCTAAAGAAGATTCATCAGTATCTTTTCTTAATGCTTCTCTATCAATTTCAAGATGCATTTTTCTTCTTTCTACTTCATCTAATTGGACAGGCATACTATCTATTTCAACTCTTAATTTTGCGCCAGCTTCATCTATAAGATCGATAGCTTTATCTGGTAACTGTCTGTCTGCAATATATCTATGGGATAAAACAGCAGCAGAAACTAAAGATGTATCTTTATATCTTATACCATGATGGATTTCATATCTTTGTTTCAATCCTCTTAAAATACTTATTGTATCTTCAACAGTTGGCTCATCAACTAAAACAGTTTGAAATCTTCTTTCTAAAGCGGGATCTTTTTCTATATATTTTTTATATTCATCAAGTGTTGTCGCACCAATACAGTGTAATTCACCTCTGGCTAACATTGGTTTTAATAAATTACTTGCATCCATAGCACCTTCAACAGCACCAGCGCCAACAACAGTATGAATTTCATCAATAAATAAAATTATATTCCCTTCAGCAGATTTTATTTCTTTCAAAACAGCTTTTAATCTTTCTTCAAATTCACCTCTAAATTTTGCCCCTGCAATTAAAGCACCCATATCTAAAGATAAAAGTTTTTTATTTTTTAATGATTCAGGAACATCTCCTTTAAAAATTCTTTGAGCCAAACCTTCTGCAATAGCTGTTTTACCAACGCCAGGCTCTCCTAATAAAAGAGGATTATTTTTGGTTCTTCTACTAAGAACGTGAATTACTCTTCTTATTTCTTCATCTCTACCAATAACAGGATCTAATTTACCTTTTTGAGCTTCTTTTGTTAAATCTATTGCATATTTTTCTAACGCTTCATAAGTTGATTCAGGATTTTGATCAGAAACTCTTTGAGTTCCTCTTATTGTCATTAATGCAAGATAAATACTTTCTCTTGTTATATTGAAAGTTCTAAAAATTTGGTAAGAAATACCTCTATCTTGATCATCTGCAATTGCTATAAAAATATGTTCTACACTAACAAAATCATCTTTTAATCTTTCAGCTTCAGATTCAGCTAATTTACCAACTAAAGATGCTCTTGCTGTAAAATATACAGGCCCTTTATAACCTACTATTTTGGGCATTCGAGAAATTTCACTCTTTATTTTTTCCTTGAATATATTTACATCAACGCCTAGTTTCTCTAAAATACTTGTTGTAATGCCATCTTTCTGCTCTACACAGGCTAATAAAAGATGTTCATTATCTATATATTGGTGATTGTTATCTTCAGCAATCGATTTTGCAGAATAAACAATATCTTGAGCTTTTGTAGTAAATTTATTTAAATTCATTTTATTTTATTAATAACCCAAACCTTAAAATTTTAATCCTATTGATAATACATATTATATCTTTAATTTGAATTTTTATAATAAGTTTTTTTAGCTTATACAAATATGTTTTTTAAACATTCTCAAGTAAAAAATACAATTAAAAAACTAATTAATATCAATCCCTTAGACATATAGTATCAAATTTAGTATTTACATTGAATTTTTTTAACTCAAAATCTAGGTTTTAGCTTCTTTTTAAATTAAAATTATACTAAATGTTTAAGGTATTGTAATATAAACTTAATAAATTTCTATTTTTTAGCACTATTTTTACCAAGATCAAAAAGAGCCCCTCCTATACCAAAAACAATAGCTCCAAAAATAGGTGAAATAAATTTCATTATTTTTATTTGTTCATTATTATCTTGTAAAATACCTAAAAATAAGCCTAATAAAGCACCTATAGAAGCCCCCCAAATCATCCCACTCATATTATAATCGTCATTATTCTTTACAGAACTATCTAAGTTTAATGAATCAATATTTATTTTATAATCATTAAAACTGAAAGGAGTCATTTTAGTTTCAATAATAGATATATTGTTGCTTTTTGTAGTGTAATCAGAAGATAAAGCTATTGATTTAGCGTTTAAAAATATAACAGATGATAAAAACAAGGGTAAAAAGATCTTTTTATTCATTTTTTTTCCTAAAAATAAAATATATTTTATTATTATAAAACACTTTTCTTTATTTTATTTATTATTTGTGCAATCCAAAAATCTGAATTGCACAAAATTTTTACAGTTATTATTTTTATTAAAAACTATCCATTCATAATTTCATTTTGTCTCATAATAGATTCATTATGAATAGATTGAAAAAGCTCTGTAATAAACTTTTCAGATAAACCTTTATTTTTAGATTGCTCTAATTTTTTCATTATTATTTCATCCCATCTTGATGGTTGTAAAATAGTGATATTATTTTCTTTTTTATAGGTTCCAATATCTCTAGCTACTTTCATTCTTTCAGATAAAATATCAACAATTTGATCATCTATTTTATTTATTTTAGATCTTAATTCTTCTAATTTATTATTAAATTGAGCGTTTTCTGTACTAACTTTTCTAAGAACTATTTTTTTCATCATTTCACCTAAAGCATCAGGTGTTAATTGTTGTTTTGCATCGCTTAAAGCAACTGAAGGATCTCTATGAGATTCAATCATTAAACCATCATAATTAAGATCCATTGCTTCTTGAGAAACTTCTAATAAATATTGTCTATCTCCTGTTATATGACTAGGATCGCATATAAGACGTAATTCAGGAAATCTTCTTTTTAATTCGATAGGAATTTCCCAATGAGGTTCATTTCTATATTTTCCTTTTTCATAACTAGAAAAACCTCTATGAATTGCAGCTAATTTTGTAATTCCTGAATTATTTAATCTTTCAAAAGCTCCTAACCAAAGTTCTAAATCTGGATTAATAGGATTTTTTACCATTACAGGAATATCAACGCCTTTTAATGCATCAGCAATTTCTTGAACTGCAAATGGGTTTACTGTTGTTCTTGCTCCAATCCATAAAACATCAATTCCTGCTTCTAATGCTTCCATAACATGTTTTGCGGTAGCTACTTCAATAGTTACAGGTAGATTTGTTGCTTTTCCTGCATTAACAATCCATTCTAGTGCAGGAGTTCCATGACCTTCAAAATTATTAGGTCTTGTTCTTGGTTTCCATACACCAGCACGTAACATATTTACATTATATTTTGCAAGGTTAACACAAGTTTCCATAACTTGTTCAGCCGATTCTGCACTACATGGGCCAGAAATAAGAATTGGTCTTTTCAAATCAGATTTGAATGGGTTCTGTAAATTTAATTTCATCTTTTTTTTCCTTTATTTTTTAATACCGTCTAATACACGTCTAATTTCATTTGTACTTTTCATAAAATCAAAGATAATATCATAATCATTATTATCTATATGTTTTTTGAAATCTTGTAGATTTTTAATATATTCTTCTAATGCAGAAGATACATTTTCTTTATTTTGTTGAAAAATAGGAGTCCACATTTCAGGTGAGCTTTTTGCAAGTCTAACAGTCGATTCAAAACCACTTCCTGCAAGATCAAAAATAGTACTTTCATCTTTTTCTTTATCTAAAACCGTTGCTCCAAGGGCAAAAGAACTTATATGAGATAAATGAGAAACATAAGCAATATGCAAATCATGTGCATTTGAATCCATGTATCTTATTTTCATTCCCAAAATTTGATAAATCTCTTCTATTTTTTTTATGGCAAAATCATAACTTTTTTCTTTATCACAGATTATACCTGTTTTATTGTTAAATAATCCACTAAAAGCTGATTTAGGGCCTGAATGTTCTGTACCTGCTATTGGATGACCAGCAACAAAATTTTTTCTATTTTTATGATTTTCTACAGCCAAACAAATATTTTCTTTGGTTGAACCAACATCTGTAACAATAGTTTCCTTTTTTATATTATCCAAAATTTTAAATAAAATCTTTTCAGTAGAATTTACAGGAATAGCAACAATAACAATATCAGCTTTTTGTACAGCATTTTCCAAACTATCAATTTCATCGGCTATGTTTAATTCTAAAGCCATTTTACAGTTATCTGGATTATTATCAACACCAATAATTTTTTCTGAAAAATTAGCTTTTTTTAAATCTAAGGCAATAGAACCACCTATTAATCCTAAGCCTATTACTGTTATTATCATTTCATTCCCTTTCTATCATTTTTTCTAAAATTAAAGTTATGAAAGGCGATTTTTGCTCTGTATAATCGTCCATTTTTAAATTTTTATTTGAAAGTATGTCATTTTTTATTTCGAGTTTAAGATTTGAATATTCTTGAGCTTCTTTTGGATTTTTATTCATAAAATCTCTAAAAAAAATATGCTTTTTGTATTCATAAGATTCTATTTCAAACATGTGTATATGAAACTTTCTAGTGTTTCCATTATTTCTAAAATAATGTCTTTTTTTGATTCCAAATTCACCTAAAGATTCATAGCCCAATTTTTCTAAAAATTCTACACATTTAAATCCATCTTCAAATTTCTCTAAACCAACACACATATCTATAATTGGTTTTGCATGAATATCTTTTATTGAAGTACTTCCAATATGTTCAATTGTTTTTATATGCTCTGAAATAAAAGGTAATAATCTATTTTTCTCTTTTTCAAATTCATTTTTCCAATTTATATTATGAGGAAATAGTTCAATAGTTCCAACTTCTAAACCAATAATATTATTATTCATAAATCCCTTTCTTAAAGTTTTTTATTCTATCAAAAGCTAGTTTAAATCTTTCAATTGAACAACATAAAGAGATTCTAATATATTTATTTCCATTACTACCAAAAATAAAACCAGGAGTTATAAATACATTTGATTTTTGTAAAATATCTTCTATAAAAGCTTCTGTATTTTCAATATCATTAGGAACTTTAGCCCAAAAAAACATACCTTCTTGCTCTTCAGAAAAAGAACAATTTAATTCTTTTAGTATTTCTTTAGCAAAAAACTTTCTTTTTTCATACTCATCATTTCTTTTATTATGCCAATCATCATCATTTTTTAAAGCTTGAATGGTAGCATGTTGAACAGGTAAAAACATTCCTGAATCAATATTACTTTTAAATTTTAAAATAGTATCAATATATTCTTTTTTTCCAGAAACCCAACCAATTCTCCAACCTGCCATATTATGAGATTTACTTAATGAATTAAGTTCTAAACAAACTTCTTTGGCATTTTTTACAGATAATAAACTAATAGGTTTTTCTTTGTTCAAAACTAAACTATAAGGATTGTCATGACAAAGTAAAATTTTATGTTTAAAAGCAAAATCAACTAATTTTTCAAAAACTTTTATATCTGCTTTAGCTCCTGTAGGCATGTTTGGATAGTTTAGCCACATTAATTTTACTTTAGTTAAATCCATTTTTTCAAGTTCTTCAAAATCTGGTTGCCAATTATTTTCTTCTCTTAAATTGTAGGTTTTTATATTTGCATTAACTAATTTACTAACAGATGAATATGTTGGATAAGAGGGATTAGCAATAAGAACTTCATCATTAGGATTTAAAAAAGCCATTGAAATATGTAAAATACCTTCTTTTGAACCAATAAGAGGTAAAATCTCTGTTTCTGGATCTATATTTATATCATAAGTTTTATGTAACCAAGAAGATATTCCTTTTCTTAATTCAGGAACACCTTTGTATGACTGATAGCTATGATTTTTCATATTTTTAGAAGATTCTATCAAAGCATTAATAGTTTCGTCTGAAGGTGGCATATCTGGGCTACCAATACCTAGATTTATTATATCTTTTCCAGAATCTTGCATTTTTTTTATTTGAGCAAGTTTAGAAGAAAAATAATATTCTCCAACATTGTCTAATCTTTTAGCTTGTTCTATTATCATAAATATTTCTCTCCTGTTGTATATTCACCTAAAATATTTAATTCATTTACATTTTTATCAATAATTTTAAGGGATCTTTTATAAATATCATAATCATCAAATTCTAAATCAAGATGGAAAAAATATTCCCATTCTTGACCTAAAACAGGAGAAGATTGTATTTTTGTAAGATTTATATCTAAACTAGCAAAAGACATTAATATATTTGCTAAACTACCTTTTTTATCTGATAAATTAAAACAAATTGATGCTTTATTTATATTTTTATTTTCTTCTATAATATTTTCTTTTTCTGTTATTACCAAAAATCTTGTATAGTTTCTTTTATTTGTTTCTATACTTTCAGCCAAAACCTCTAAATCAAAAGTTTCACCTGCTTCTAAACTAGCGATTGCACCTATTTTACTTAAATTATTATCTCTTATATCTTTAGCACTTAAAGCTGTATCAATACTTTCAATTAATTTTATATTTGGATAATAGGTTTCAAAAAAATCTTGGCATTGTAATAATGCCATTTGGTGAGATCTTACTTCTATTAAATATTCTATTTTTTGATTTGGTAATGCTAATAAATTTTGTTGGATTCTTAAATAAACTTCTCCAATTATTTTTACATTATAATCTTTTAATAAAACATAATTTGGTAAAATAGAACCTGCCACAGTATTTTCTATTGCAACTACTCCATAATTAGATTCTTTTCTTTCTATAGAATTAAAAACTTCTTTAAAAGTTTCGCACATAAGTATTTCTATATTTTTACCAAAAAACTTATTAGCTGCTATTTCATGAAATGAAGCTTTAAAACCTTGTATTGCTACTTTTTTATTCATATCCACCTTATAAAAAAATAATTTCTAATCTTTTTTTAAACTAGTAATTTATTATACAAAAAAAGAAACCTCGACCTAAATCGAGGTTTCTTTAATAAATTTTATGTAAGAATAACTACCACGATTTTTTTATCGTATAATAGTAGTAATAATAATTTTTATTAACAAAATTCATCTATAAATCCTTAAATATTTTTCAAAGAAAAACTTACATGCTTTGATTATAGCAAACACTTTTAAATATCTTTCCTTATAATTAATTTTTTGTTACAAAAGTATATTGTTTTGGATAATTAGTTACTTATGAAATTGAATTATTCTATTCTGATTATGATTTATATTTAGCTTAAAAAACATAAAATAATATATTAGAAAAAACTTATTTGTCTCCAACCGTTCCAGATATTTTTTTAGGATCTGAATTATTACTATTATTTTTTTCTATTATTAAATCACCGCCATCTTTTGAAGGTATATAAATCCTTGTAAAGGTTCCATTAACTGAATTTGAAGTATTTGTATTTGGATTACTTCCTATACTTGGAGATGCTGTTATTATTGGTAAAGGAGTTGAAACTATCAACTCAGAATTAGATGTAGGTAGAGGAATAGGATTTTCTATACTTGGAGATGCTGTTATTATTGGTAAAGGAGTTGAAACTATCAACTCAGGATTAGATGTTGCTATTGGAGAAGGAAATATTTTTTTCTCTTCTATTACATTAGTTTTATCAATAGGTATTATCTGTTTTATTACTGGCTTGTTATAACAAGAAATCAATAAAAAACAAAATAATATTGAAACCAAAGTATTTTTTTTAATTTTCATGTTTTTCCTTTTATTTAGATAATATTATTTTTAGGGTTTTATAGAAATATTACTTATTTTTCTTATTCTATTATTTCCTGAATCAGCTACATATAGATTCCCAATATTATCTATATTTAAGCCTTGAGGATTATTTAGTTTTGCTGAAATAGCTAAACTATTATCTCCAGAATATCCAGCGTTACCTAAGTAACTTGAATTTATTCCAATAACAGTAGAAATAATTCCATTTATATCTACTTTTCTTATTCTATTATTTCCAGAATCAGCTATATATAGATTCCCAATATTATCTACTATAACACTTGAAGGTATATTTAACATACTTAATGTTGCTTTTATATCATCATAACCATAAGCCGCAGTTCCAGTTCCTGCAATAGTAGTAATAATACCATTTATATCAATTTTTCTTACTCTATGATTATTTGTATCTGCTATATATAAATTTCCATCTTTATCTGAAGTTATACCTTTAGGTGAATTAATTTTTGCTTCAGTTGCTTTTCCATTATCTCCACTATATCCAGAAATACCAGTTCCTGCAATAGTAGTAATAATACCTTTTGTATCGATTTTTCTTATTCTATGATTATTTGTATCACTTATATATGAATTCCCTATACTATCCATAAAGAAACTTGATGGATTATATAATTTTGCTTCAGTTGCTTTTCCATTATCTCCAGAATATCCAAAATTTCCTAAATACCCATTGTTGACAAGCTTATCAGAACCAGCAAAAGTAGTAATAATACCACTTGTATCTATTTTTCTTATTTTATTATTTCCTGAATCAGCTATATATATATTATTATTTTTATCTACAAATATCCCCATTGGTTTATAAAATAATGTAGAAACAGCTGGAATATTACTAATACCTGTTGGTTCTATTCCGTTTCCTGCAATAGTAGTGATAATGCCATTTATATCAACTTTTCTTATTTTGTTATTTTCTGTATCAGATATATACATATTTCCACTACTATCTGTAGATAAAGAATTGGGTGAAAATAAAATAGATTCATTTGCTTTTATATTATCACCTATAGAACCACCAGAAATAGTAGTAATAATACCATTTATATCGACTTTTCTTATTCTATTATTATATGTATCGGATATATATAGATTCCCTTCTTTATCTATCTTTCCTAATGTTGGCCCATTTAATCTAGCATCAATCGCTTTTCCATTATCTCCAATATAACCAGAAGCTCCATTTCCCGCAATGGTGGTAATAATATCATTTGTATCAACTTTTCTTATTCTATTATTTATTGAATCAGAGATATATAGATTTCCTATATTATCTATAGATAAAGATTTTGGAAAAGATAATCTAGCATCTATAGCTTTTCCATTATCTCCAGAATATCCGCTACCTACTCGACCATCCCCAATAATTGTTTTAATAATACCATTTGTATCAATTTTTCTTATTTCATGATTATATGTATCTGTTATATATAAATTTCCTAATTTATCTACCACTATAGAAGTTGGTGAAATTTTGGAAGCAAGAGCAGGACCATTATTTCCTTCTTTATCACTAAAGGGAATAGCAATACCACTTCCAGCAATTGTTTTAATAATACCATTTGTATCTATTTTTCTTATTCTATAATTATTTGTATCTGCTATATATATATTTCCCAAAGAATCCAATGTAACACCTAACGGTTGATTTATTTTAGATAAAATAGCTTTTCCATTATCGCCACTATAACCACTTACACCTGTACCAGCAATAGTAGTAATAATACCATTTGTATCTATTTTTCTTACTCTTGAGTAATCTGTTATATATAAATTTCCTGTAGTATCTGAAGCTATTGATTTAATAGAAAGAAGTTTTGCATCTGTTGCTTTTATATTATCACCATTAAAACCACCCACCCCATTTCCTGCAACAGTAGTGATAATACTATTTGTATCAATTTTTCTTATTCTATAATTATTTGTATCTACTATATATAAATTTCCTTTATTATCAAAAGTAAATTCATTTGGTGAATTTAGTGCTGAATTAGTTGCTGAATAATTATCTCCTAACCATACTTTATTACCATTACCAGCAATTGTTGTAATTAAATTATTTTTAGGAATAGGATTTTTTACAGAAAATAAACCATTTTTGTAAACTAAATTTTGTAGAGGATCATAACTTATTAATAAAGCTTCATCGACTATTTTAGAAACATCATTTATTGATTCAGAATGAATAATAATTCCATTAGCATTTTTAATATCGCTTGAAATAACAATTCCATCTGATACATTAATAGTTTCCATAATATCAGAAGAACTTATTGATGGAGAAATTAAACTTGACATTGCAGATAAGGCAGTTGTTTTGGAGTTTATATATATTTTATTTTTTGTAATACTTGTCCATCCATTATTATCTAACCATTTTATATATGTTCTTAATGTTATAATTGAATTTCCAACACCTCCTATTCTTTTTGTAGATTCAAGTATAAAAACATCATTAAAATTTAAATTAAAAGATGAGTCCAAATTTATTGTAAAATTTCCATTTGAATCTGTTAAACCTGTTGCTATTGTTTTGTTTGCAAATGTTTTGTGATCATGTGGGTAAATTAAAGAAATTGTTGAATCTGAAGCAACTTCTTTTAATGTTGATTTTATTTTTAAAGCTTCAGTATTTTGTGGAAAATCAACTTTACCTTCTATTTTTAAGTTTTTTATTTTAATTTGATCTGTTAATGAATTATTTGGATGAATATTATTCAAATTTGTAGAACAAGATGTAATTATAGAAACAATAAAAATACTTGATATAAAAATATTTTTTGATTTTTTCATAGTATTATTTTTCCTTTTTGAGTTAATTAGATAAGAATATTTATTCATGGTTTTATTGAAGGATTACTTATTTTTCTTATCATATTATTTATATCTGTTATATAGATATTTCCTATATTATCCATTACAATACTTGAAGGATAAGAAAATTGAGCATTTATTGCTAAACCAGAATCACCACTATAACCACTTATACCTGTACCAGCAATAGTAGTAATAATTCCATTTACATCTATTTTTCTTATTCTATTATTTCCAGAATCTGATATATAAATATTTCCTGTATTGTCTATAATCATTTCTGATGGGTTATATAGCCTTGAAATAATTGCTAAACCATTATCTCCAGTATATCCACTACTTGAATTACCTGCGATAGTATTAATAATACCTTTTGTATCTATTTTTCTTATTCGATGACTTTCAAGTATATAGAAATTATTATCTTTATCTATATGTATAGCTCTTGGGGAAGAAAGATAGGCATTAGTTGCTTTTCCATAATCTCCGCTATATACTGAATAATTATTCCCTGCAATAGTAGTAATAATTCCATTTGTATCGACTTTTCTTATTCTATTATTATACATATCAGCGATATATATATTATTAAATCTATCAATATTTATTCCTTTTGGATTACTTAATTTAGCATTTATTGCTAAACCATTATC
>JBBTGK010000066.1:0-26360 GCA_038060635.1 Cyanobacteriota bacterium
TACCACTTCCATTTGTACCACTTCCATTTGTACCACTTCCATTTGTACCACTTCCGTTTGTACCACTTCCATTTGTACCACTTCCGTTTGTACCACTTCCATTTGTACTTGAATTTGATGGATCTTTTGGTTTGTCTATAACTATTGGAAGCGTAACATCATCAGTAGTATTTTTAGAATCAGTTGAAGGCTCTAATGGAGTTGTACCTTCAACCAAAACAATTTCTAATTTATTATCTACCCCATTTTTTATGACAATGCTAGTTTTAGTACAAGCCAAAATTTTACTTGTATCATCAAAAGCTGTTACGGTTATATTTTTATTACCAGCTATCATTAAGATTTTAATTTTTGGAGCATCAGGAGTAAGAAAAAACTGTAAGGTATTTGTAAAACCAACACCAGATATTTCTAATAATATTTTGGTAGTTTTTAAGGGAATTTTTTTTATACTAAAACTTTTTTTAGGAAAATCTACTCCAACCACCATATAACCTAGATTAGTATTAGTATTCATGATACTACAGTTTGCTATAAATAAAGCAACTAAGGGTACTGCTATCATAAATCTAAGTGTTTTTTTCATTATATGTTCACACTAAATATTATTTTATTCATCATAAAAGTTGTATCGGTAAAATTACCGCTGGCGTAGTAATTCCATAAGTAGAAGTAACTACTACACTTCCACTAGTACCACCAGTAGTTGATATAGAGAAAAGCCCCATATTTCCTGTTGGTACTGGAGTCGTTGTTATTGTTATATTATGCGTATCACTAGTTATATTTGTTGTTGAGTTAATTGTTCCTGAACTATTATAGGCAGCTCCAGCAACATAATAAGTTCCAGCAGGAACACTTTTAAAAATTAATTTTTGCATGGTTCCTATGTTACCTGAAGCGATTGTTTTTAAAGTACTAAATTTAGTTCCAGTTGTAAGATCAAAAGGTCCTCCTGTTATATTTGCATCAACTAAGTTACCAGTATTTGTGGACACTAAGTAAAAACGGAATGCATTGATAGCACTTAGAAGGTTAGTGTTCTGAGTAACGGTTACTTCAACTTCAATATCAGCACCAAAAGCCGTTGATAAAGTTAAGGGAATCGTTACAGGGTTTGTAGGAACAGTATAAGTTGCACTAACAGTAACCAATCCAGTATTTCCTGCATCACCACCAGCAGTAGAAACGGCAAAATTATCGCCACTTGCGACTGATATAGTTCCTGTTGTACCTGTAACCAAAGTAACATTTCTATTGTCTGCATCATAAGCTGCTATAGCAACATAATAAGCACCATTGGGAACATTTTTAAAAAAAATGTGGGTTGCCGAAGCACTAGGAGCAGTTAAAGAAGCCTTTGAAATAGTATAAACGTCTGCACTAGTACCAAGAGGTAAAGTAGTAAGAGCATTACTTCCTGTACCAGCAGTTGTTACCAAAGCAAGTTTGTAATGATCAATTGAAGCGTATTTAGCATCCCAGCCATTTATATTGTTTTTAAGTTTAAAACCTTCGGAATGATTTATTTTAAATTCAAAAGTTCCTCCAGTTTTGCCATTACCAACATCAATAAAAACTTTATTTTCGGCAGAAGGAATGGTTACTTTTTTTTCAGTATTTTGCTCATTGAGTATTGAACATGAGAAAATCATCAAAAAAGAAATTAAAAATAGAGTTAGTAATTTTAATGAGCGATTCATATTATTTGTCCTGAGCAAACTTTTTAAAATTTTATTCATTTTTCCTCTATTGTAGTGTGATATTTGGAATAGTATAGCTTCCATCTGTAATAGTTGTATTGGAGTCAATAGTAGCAACAAAGACATCTGCTAAAGTTAAGGTAACCCCCAAAGCAGTTGTACCAACAAGTGTGTATTGAGCTTTACCACTAACAACCTCTTTGCTTATTGCAACAGATCCAGCAGAATCGCCACCAGTTCCAGAGATAGCAAATCTTCCTAAGCTTACTCCTGAAGTTATATTTCTTGATGTATTTGAAGTACCACTTGCAACACTAGTTAGATTTGTAGAACTATCAATTACAGTCGTTGAATTATATGCGGCGATAGCTAAATAAAAAGTACCATTAGCAACATTCTTAAAACTTAAAGTGCCTGTATCAGTTAGACCTGTTGTACCAGTTACGGAGGTAAAAAAAGTACCAGAAGGACCGGTACTACTTGCGTCTATATCAAATGGGCCTGCTTTTAAATTTCCTGATGTTAAATCAGTTGAATTAATATCAACTAAATAAATTCTTAATAATTTTATATCAGATCTTTTCCCTGTAAAGCCATTGCTACTATTTTTTATTGAAAAAGCTTTATTTATATCAGAATTAACGACTACAGAAAAAAAAGCTCCATTTTTTACGCCTAAATCAAAAGTGAAGTTATTTTTTTTAGTTTCTTTAATAGAATAATTATTTATATTTGCATTAGAAAAACTTACTTCAGTTTCAATTAGATTTTTAGAAAATAAGTTTTTTTCTGAACATGAAAACAATAAAGAAGAACTTATAATAGAGGAGAGTAATAATTTTATATTTGTTTTAATTTTTAAAATCATAATTAATTTACAACCACAGGTGATAATGGCGCAAAACCGCCATCATTAATAGTTATACTTGAAGTAATAGTGCTAGGTAAAGGTTTTCTTAAAATTAAATTTACATCTAACATAAGATTAGTATTAGGGGGATTTGAAAAAACTAAAACATTTGTAGGAAGAACATTTACCGTATTTGTGGATAAATACCATTTCTTATCTACAGAAGTGAGAGCAGGATTTATTTCCGTAATATTATTTTTGGTCGGACTTGCAGCAAAATCATCAAAAGCCGCTACCACAGCGTAATATGGACCTCCTACAGGAACATTTACAAACCGCATTATATTACCAATACTATCATAAGAAACTATTACTCCATCACCAAAAGGGTTAGATCCTGTAGCAAAAGGATCCGTGGGGTTATTCGTTAAAAAAGCACTAAGCGATTTAACATCTGTCAAAAGGGCTTCAAGAACAGATGAACTTGATTTTGTTTTAAAAGAATGTAAATTCGCTATTTTAAAATTTATGGTAGTGGTATATTTAAAACTAACTTCTTTATTAATACTATTAATTGGTTCTAATTTTGAGTAACATGAGGAAAATGACACTACAAAAGCAGAAATTAAAAATAATAATAGTTTTTTTTGATTATAAATCATTATTTTATCAAATTATAAAAAGTATATAAAATATCTTAAATATCCTGATACTTAATAAGATATAAAACCTTGTAAGTATCAGAAATAACTAGTTCAGATTAATTTTGAACTAGTTAAAATTTAATTCGAAGTACTAAATAACAGTAACAGGAAATGTAGTTGCATTAAAGGTATGATTACCATCATCTAATTTGATTGAAGATTCTATTGTTGCTCCACCAGCTTCAAGAAGAGGAATATTCATTCCAATAGGAGTTGTATCTCCTGCCTGAATTACATATTGAGCTTTTAAACCAACTATTTCTTTTGTTACTACAACACTTCCTGAAGCACCAGTACCACCAAAAGTTGAAGAAAAGTAGCTTCCTGCTCCTATAGCAGTACCACCAGTACCTTTAGTAGCTGGAGCGACTCCAGTAAATCCGTTAGCTGGTAATGTTAAAGCACCTATATTAGTTGTACCAGTCAATGCTGCTGCTGCTACCCAATATGTACCATCATTAATATTAGTGAAAGTTATTACAGTAGTAGTTCCTCCATTTGTTGCTAAAGTACCAGGAGCAGGAAATAGACCATTTACAGCGCCTGTACCTGCAGTTCCTGCTCTAGCTAAATGTGCAGTAATAACACCATTTGTATCAAGATTAGCTATACTTGTTGGAGCACTGGCACTCTTTACTAATTCTATATCAATATGTGTTACATCTGTAGCAACTTTTGCAACAGAACCAGAAGCACTTGCTTTTGTTTTGAATTTAGAACCACCAAAATTTAAGTTTACACTAAAAGAAACTCCTGTTTTTTCCCCTTTACCAGCATCAATATAAAAATGATTAGGGTCTTCCTTACTTACAGAAAGTGTTTCAGAAATTCTGGTAACCAAATTTGAGTTAGCGAAATTTACATCTCCGCTAACTGCTACAGGTGTTGTTGATATACCTGAAGAACAAGCACCAAGTGATGAAACTAACATTGCAGACGATAATAATAACGCTGCTTTTTTTCCAAATAACATAATGAATACCTCACCAATAAATTTTATAATTGTTTCATAAAAAACACTAAGCTTAATATTACGTCTGTAATTTTTTGTTAGCTTGGTGTTAATTAATAACATTCCTCTATTGTAATACTAAGGATAAATATTAAATTATATTCGTTACAATACTTCATAAAATATTGAAATAGATCCCAAAGTACTAGTAATTATGTTTGTATTAACACTGAAACAATGCTTCAAGGTATTATTAATAAAATAAAACCATAAGAAGATCATTTTAATATAAATAATACTTATTTTTGACAGTTATCTTTAAATAATATCAAAGGATAACAATCAAGTAATTAATTGATTAACATCATGTTTTATTTATAATTTATTTATTATGTTGTTTATTATGTTATTTTATTTATAATTTATTTATTATATTATTTTTTAACTTTATGTTATTTTATTTATAATTTATTTATTATGTTATTTATTATGTTATTTATTAATCAATAGTTTTATTTGGAAAAATTAAAATAATACCTAGCGATACAAGTAAAGTTTAATACTAATAAGAAAGATAAGGGGTCTATAAAAAACTAATATGAAATATGTGCAATCTGTAGCTAAATATAGTAAAATAATATATAAAGTTTTCTTGTAATATTGGTTTGAAATTAATTTGGTATTAATTTATGAATGATAATTTAAATTCTGAAAATAAAAGCTCTCTTCTAGGTGAATTAGATGATATAAATGGCTTATTAGATTTTGCCATATCCAAAGCAAGAAAATTAGAATCCGATCCGAATTTATTAAAAAGTATTGAGCTTGAAAATAAAAAAATATCTTCTACAAAACAAAATATAGAAGAAGAAGTTATTGTAAAACCTTCTAATTGGGATAATATTAAATCTACTGCACTTGAAGATGCAATGAATTCTTTTGAAGAACAAGAAGCGGCTAAAGCAAAAGATACAACAAAAGCAAGAACCATTAGTAAAAAAGTTACTAAAAAACTTGATGATAATTGGGAAGATGATCCTTTTTAAAGGAAAATTAAAAGATCTTTTTGATTTTATTCTTGAGAATAGATTAATACAAGTTTGATTTAGGGATTTGATTCCTGAAATCATTTAAGTTTAGTTTATATTAGATATTTTATAACTATATTATTATTTTTTAAGGTTATTTTTATTTATGTTAGTACAAAAAACGGAATATGGTTTAGAAATTAAGCTTCATGACAGAATGAGCCTTGATGATTTAAAAATTATGGGCT
This sequence comes from Cyanobacteriota bacterium, assembly GCA_038060635.1. Classification (GTDB taxonomy): domain Bacteria; phylum Cyanobacteriota; class Sericytochromatia; order UBA7694; family JACMQJ01; genus JBBTGK01. The sequence goes on from JBBTGK010000066.1 coordinate 5,486, forward strand.
CTCAAATTGAACCAATATTTCTTGAATATAAATCTCAAAACAAAAAATTTTCTATTTTATTAGACTTATCAGAAGTTCAAAGACAAGACCCTTCAGTAATGGAAGAGATGGGGAAAGGAATGATTTTGGCAAAAGAAGCTGGAGTAGAAAAAACAGCTTTAATTTTTGGTAGTAGTATTGCAAAATTACAAATGGCAAGCAAAGCTAGAGAATCGGGTGTTTACCATTTAGAAAGATATTTTTCTATAACAGATGATAATTATAAAGAAAAAGCTCTAAATTGGGTTAAAAATGGAATAGATACTTAATAACTATTTCTAAGATACAGTTGTATCATCAGATGTTATAGTCAAATCTAAATTCACTGATGGTCTTGGTATTGTTGTTGAAGGAGCATTACTACCACCTGATGAAGAACTAGAAGAGGCTGGGGGAGGAACTTCTTTAGGAGTAATAATAAGCCTTATAATAACAGTTCCATCTGGTTTTGTACTTGTAAGAGTTCCATCTGACTTTGTATTTGTTACAGATCCATCTGTTTTAACAGTTGTAATAGATCCATCTGATTTTACAGTTGTAACTGAGCCATCTGAATTTATAGTTGTACCAGATCCATCTGGTTTAGTTGTTATAATAGTACCATCTGGTTTTGTGTTTGTAATAGTACCATCTGGTTTTATTGTCGTTATATTTCCATCTGGTTTTGTAGTTACAGTAGAGCTATCAGGTTTTATTGTAATAATAGTACCGTCTAATTTTTTAGTTATAATAGTACCATCTACTTTTTTTGTTACACTAGATCCATCAGTATTTTTAGTTGTAACATTTCCATTACCACTAGTAATTTGAAGAAAAATTGTTCCATCTGGTTTGGTTGTTGCTCCAGATCCATCAGAATCTGTAGTTGTAACTGAGCCATCTGGTTTGGTTGTTATAATACTTCCGTCTGGTTTTGTGTTTATAATAGTTCCATCTAATCTTTTTGTTAAACTAGAACCATCTGGTTTGGTTGTTATAACAGTTCCATCTAACCTTGTTGTTATACTAGAGCCATCAGATTTTGCATTTGTAACAGATCCATCTGGCTTGATTGTTTTACTAGAACCATCTAGTTTTGTATTTATAATAGTTCCATCTAACTTTTTCGTTGTAACTGATCCATCAACTTCTTTACTTGTAACATCTCCAGCATTTCTAGTAATTTGAATAAAAATTGTTCCATCTGGTTTTGCAGTTGCAGAAGATCCATTTGCATCTCTGGTTAGAACAGAGCCATCTGGTTTTGTAGTTATACTAGAACCATCGGCTTTTGTAGTTATGATAGTTCCGTCTGGCTTTGTCGTTACACTAGAATCATCAGGTCGTGTATTTATAATAGTACCATCTAGTTTTTTAGTTATACTAGAACCATCTTCTTTTGTATTTATAATAGTACCATCAGGTTTTTTAGTTGTAACAGAACCATCAGCTTCTTTAGTTGTAATATCATTAGAATTTTTACTAATTTTAATGACAATAGTACCATCTGGTTTTATTGTTGTTGTATTTCCATTTTTTTCTTTACTTGTAATAGATCCATCTGGTTCTTTTGTAATAACAGATGTACTATCTTTACTAATTTGAATAAAAGTTGTTCCATCTGGTTTTGTATTGGTAATATTTCCATTTATTTCTTTAGTAGTAATAGAACCATCAGCTTCTCTTGTTGTAATAGTTCCATTAGTATTGGCAATTTTAATAATAATAGTACCGTCTTTTTGTGTAGTTGTAGTAGAGCCATCTATATCTTTAGTTGTAACAGAACCATCTGGTTTTGTAGTAGTAAGAGTTCCATCGGTTTCTTTTGTAATTATAGAGCCATCTTTTTCTTTGACACTAATAGTACCATCAGTTTCTTTTGTTTCAATGCTTCCATCTGTTTTTTTTGTTGTAACCGAACCATTTGTATTATTAATTGTAACAGTGCCGTTTGGTTTTGTATTTATTGTAGAACCATCTTTATTGGTAATAGTGATAGAACCATCATCTTCTAAAACACCACCATCTGAATTTTTAACAGGTACTTTTTGTATAATACCAGGAGTAAGTGTAACGACAACATAATTATAACTACCTGATATTAGACTTTTTCTTGTGGATGCTCTTGCTAATATTTTTTTATCTATATCTTGAGCTTCAACAAAAATATTTTTATCACCACTAGGAACATCAAAAAATACATAATTTTCTTTTTCTGTAATATATTTTATTTGAGGTTCTTTCATACCTTCACCAGAAACACTTATTTTTAAAGTTGTTGTTCCTTCTGGGATTTGTTTGGTTGAAAAAGAACTTTTAGGAAAAACAGCTGATAATTTTAATTTTGCATTATTGTTGATATTTAGTGATGTATGAGAAATTGGAGAGCAAGAAGATAAATCTACCAAAAAGATAGAAGATAATAAAGATAATACTAAAACTTTTTTCATATTTAACTTTCTAAAACTTTAAAGTTCTATACAATTTTTTAATTTACTGAAATCGCTCCAGCTGGAGTAGTACCATCAGTAACTGTAATATCGGCAGATAAAGAATTTGCAGATATAAGGTTTAAATTTGCTTTTAAGCTAGAACTTCCATCTGAAAAAGCTAAAACCCCATTTATATATGTAAAGCTATTACTTGAAACAGACCAAAGATTATTTGCAGAAGTAATATTTGGATCTGGTTTTGTAATATTAGTTCTATTTTGCTCTCCATTTAAACCATCAAATGCAGCTGTAACAGCAAAATATGGTCCACCATCTGGTATAGGTATAGAAATAGTAGCAGAATTAGAAACTAAATTGGTTACAAAAGTAAAACCTCCTCCAAAAGGATTTGAACCTAATGCAAAAGGATCTGTTTTATTTGTAGTTAAAAAACTCTCAAATGATTTTATTCTGGAAAACCTATCAGGTAAACCAGAAATTGCTTTTAGATTAAAACGAATATCAATACTATTTTGTTTTTTAATTCCATTATAATTTACAAATTTTGTACTAGAATTTGTAGAACAAGAACACAATAGTAAAAATATTAAAATCAAATATTTTTTTTTCATAAAAATTAATTTTAACATAATATCATAAGGCAAAGAAAATAGATTTGCCTTATAAATAAAATAACTTAATTAACTAGCTACAACTGCTCCCGCTGGAGTTGTTCCATCTGTAGCTGTAACTGTAGCATCTATGGTAGCAGGAGTACCATTATTTAGTGTTATTGCAGCTGTTGCATTACCTGATATTTGGTTATTAGCATCTACAGTTGTTGAAGAAGTAGTTATTGGGCCACCTACTAACATATTAAATGCAGCACCATCTTTTACATTATTTATATCAACAGTATAAACTCCTGCTGTACAATTAGTAAAACTAAAAGTTTTTACACCAGCTGTAAAAGTTGATGCTACATCAACTGCAGTTGCACCAGCAACAGGAGTTGCACCTCTTTTTAATGTTACATTTACTGTAGAAATATCAGCTGCTCTACCTGGTTTTGTTCCGTTAGTAGCTTGTGTCTTAAATGAATCAGGTGCTTTAATTGTAAAATTAATAGTAGCTCCTTTTTTACCATTTCCAATATCAGCAATAAAAGTTGAGTTGGTAACTGGATCAAAAGTACCAGGTTTTATATTACTAGCAAAAGTTAAATCTGATGTTGCTTTTACTGACGCAACAGAAGGAGTCATTGTTGAAGTTGAACAAGCTGACATAGCTACCACAACTACCAATGACAATGTTGATAAAGCAATTTTTCTTAAACTCATTGTCCAAAAATCCTCAAAAAAATAATTAATTAAAAAATAAATCAAAATTTACAAATTCACTTATTCAACATTATAGGAAAAATAATCTACCATCATGCGAACATAAAATAACTCGTATATTGTCTATATACACTTAAATCAGCATTTCCTGATATTTTTTATAAAACTAAATTATAACATAATACGACAAGGCAAAGTTATTTTCTTTGCCTTATCAAGAAAAAAATTGATTAACTAGCCGATATTGCTCCAAATGTTGTTGTTCCATCTGTTGATGTAACAGTTGCATCAACACTTGCTGGGGTTCCATTTGTCAATGTTATTGCAGCTGTTGCTGGACCGCCTGGAATTTGGTTATCTGCATTTACAACAGTTGCAGAAGAAGTTACTGGACCACCAGATAAAATATTTACTGAAGCACCATCTTTTACGTCATTTATAACTACAGTATAACTACCCGGGGCACAATTAGTAAAATTGAAAGTTTTTGAACCAGTAGGGGCTGTACCTGTAAAAGTTGATGCTACATCAGCAGGCCCAAAAACAGTTGTAACACCTTGTTTCAATGTAACATTTACTGTAGCGATATTAATAAATTTCCCTGCTCTTACTCCATTGCCTTTAGTATTAAAAGCACTTGCATCAGTCATTGTAAAGTTAATATTTGCTCCTTTTTTACCATTTCCAACATCTGCAACAAAAATTGAATTTGTAACTGGGTCAACAGTACCAGATTTTATATTGCTAACAAAACTTAAGTCTGATGTTGCATTTACAGATGCAACTGAAGGAGTCATTGTTGATGTTGAACAAGCTGACATAGCTGCTATTACTACTAATGACAATGTTGATAAAGAAATTTTTCTTAAACTCAAAGTTTAAAATCCTCCAAAAAATAATTAATTAAAAAAAAATAAATACAAATTTACAAATTCATTAGTTTGCGTCTATGGGAATAATTATGCTACTACCATTGGTAGGGATAATCTTTGTTTCCAAAATCGGAGCAATAACATCATCAAGATTAATACTAACACTTAGAGGTACAAGACTATTAACTTGGTTTTGATTATCTACAGTTACATCACCAGTTCCTGGATCACTTCCAGCACCACCAGTTGAAGAAATAGAAACCTTCTTATTAAACGTAGCTAAAGTTGCCCCATTCCATGATGGATTTGGCTTTCCTATATTTATGTAAGAAGAACCACCCAAATGTTTTTCAGCGATTACAGCTACATAATAAGCTTGTCCAGAATTATTTGGAGGGACATTACTAAATGCAATTGTTTTAGTAATTAGGTGTGTAGGATTTGCGACTGGTAATAAAGGACTCACTATTGTTGCATAAGGATCTGTCCCGACATAACCACCAGAAGCACCTTCAAAAAGAAAAACTGAATACCTATCTACATCAAGATTAGTTCTTCCAGGGCTTCCTGAAACACTATTTTTAGTATTAAAAGAGTCTTTAGAATTATTAAAATTAACATTGATAGAAAAGCTGCCACCTTTTTTACCATGACCAAGATCTGTAATCAAAACATCTTCAGCATTATTTTCTATAATACCAAGCTGTTTTAAATTTTTAAGCTCGCCCTCTAAAACAGGTCTTAATTTTGGAATATCCAAATTAGAATAACCCGAAATATTAGCAGTAGGAAAATTATTTACTAATGAACAACTAGATAATAATAATAATATTAAAAAAGTTCGGAGAAAAAAATTAATTTCTTTCTTTTCCTTTAATAACATTTTTATAAACCATCCTCAAAAATAAACGTACGAAGTTCTCTTTCTTTTCGTATCCTAAAATAGTAAGTATTTTTTCAATAAAAAAAAAGCAACTGATCACACAACAACTTAAAAATAAGTTGCTTAACCTTAATTTTATATATTAAAAAAAACTAAATAGGCATAACCTCTCTAATAAATGATTTTGCTATCTCTGAAAGATGAATATTTTTATTCCAAATAGTAAATAGAGATAAATTTTTATCTAAAGGGTTATCAGCTACAATAGATAATTTACCATTATTTAATTTTTCTTTTACAAGTAGTTCTGGTAAAAAAGCAACTCCAAATCCTTTTTCACAAAGGTCTAATAATAGGTCAATCGAATCTATTTCAGCTATTATTTTTCTTTCAAATTTATCATCTTGCCAAGCATCAAAATAATTATTGGATGAAGCATAAGATTTGCTTATGATATAAGAAAAATCGCTCCAATGTTGCTTTTCTTGAGGTTTTCCAACTATAACATAAGGACTTTTTGAAACTAAAAGATATTCTGTTTCTTGTCTTTTAGGAGTTTTTTTTGTTAAACCAATTTCAATTTCTCCAATTGATATAGCGGTTTCAATTTCGTCAGATGTCATACTGTATATTTGTGGATAAACATTTGGATTTTTTTTATTAAATTTAATTAAAATATCAGTAAATAGGTCTTTATTATAACATTTTGATATACCTATCTTCAAAAAACCTTTTAAATTTGATAATCTTAAATCATTAAAATATTTTTCTATACTATATAATTGTTGAATAACAACTCTTGATTTCTCTAATAACTCTTGTCCTGCTAAAGTTAATCCTTTATAATTTTTACTTCTTTCTATTAATTTTATTTTAAAATGCTTTTCAATACCACCTAAGGCTTTACTTAGAGCTTGATGCGTAATATGCAATTTTTCTGCTGCATCATAGGTATTTACAGATTCGGCAAAAACAACAAAATATCTTAGCCAATCAATATTACAGAGACCCATATATTCTAAAGATAATTCAGAATCATTTTCAGTTTTATATATTTTAGAATTATAGTATTCTCTATTGCTAGATAATAAAGATATTTTTTTCTGAAAATCATCATTGGTAAATAAAAGATCAATATGAGATTTATCTATTTTAGATGATAACGAATAAAAGCTAATTAAGTCTTCCAAAGTACTACTATCCATGTTTTTAGATTCAAATAATTTTTTTATATTTTCTCTATCCATCAATTTTTATAGCCTTAATAAATATTATGTTTAAATTTTTATAAACATAATAATAGAACAAAATTGACTTACATCAAATAAATTTATCAAAATAAATTTACTAATTTATAAATAAATAACAGAGTACAGGTGCTCTGTTTGTATTAATAACAAATTTTATTTTGTTAACCACGAAGCATAGCTTCAAGGCATTATTAATAAAAACAAAACCCAAAAGAATTTATTAAAATTGATATTAACTAAACATCAATCCTAATCCGTTTAAAAATACACTAAAACAGAATTTTTTACTGTTTTTATTTTAATTACAACAATTTTCTAACACGATGATTATTTGTATCAGCAAAGTAAACGTTACCATTAAGATCAACTTTCAATCTTTTTGGATTTTTTAGCGTTGTTGTTATAGCAGAAATATCATCACCAAGATAAGGAGTATTAGAACCGGTTCCTGCTATTGAGCTGATAACGTTTGTGGCAATATTAACTTTTCTTATCTTATTGTTATTAGTATCAGAAATAAAAACATTACCTAATGTATCTAAGGCAACTCCAGTTGGAGCATTTAAACCAGCTAAATTTGCTTGTCCACCATCACCACCATTAGTTAAAATAAAATTATTATCACCTGCAAAAGTTTTTACACCAGTTGTTATTTCTCTTATCAAATTATTATTTGTATCAGCTACATATATCTTTGTTCCTGCAGGGTTAACGGCAATTGCTTTTGGAAAATTAAATTCAGCATTTAAAGGTACTGTAGGATCATCAATAAATCCTGCAAAACCATCACCAGCAATTGTTGTTATATTTAAGCCGTTTAGCGTTCTTATTGTATGATGCCCTGTATCAGAAATATAAAGCACATTAGAGGAATCAATTGCTAAACCTTCAGGTGATTTTACATTTTTTGTTGTTGCTGTCCCATCACCATTTGCAGATATATTACCTGTTCCAACTACAGTTGAAATATTACCACCTGTATCTACTTTTCTTATTTTATTATCCCCAGTATCTGCAATATATAAGTTACCAGCTGAATCCATAACTACTGAAGATGGATTTTTTAAATTAGCAGCTGTAGCTAAACCTCCATCTCCACAAGCATTTGTTGGAAGAGCACAAGGTGTTCCATTACCAGCAAATGTTGTTATAACACCAGCAGGATCTACTTTTCTTATACGATGATTAGATGAATCTGCTATATAAAGATTCCCAGAAGCATCTATAGTAACATCACCAGGGGTATTTAAACTAGCTACTTTAGCTTGCCCACTATCACCTGAAAAAGCAGGAGTTCCATTACCAGTATTTAACTCTATAAAACCACCTGTGTTTACGATTACAGGTGGACCAATAGTAATACCAGAACCTGCAATTGGAGTAATTCTTGTTTCAAGTTTAGCTCCAACAATATCTAAAAGAGGTGGTGTTATAAGAAGGGGATTGAGGTTTTCTAAATCCAAATCATCTCTAATTACAAGGTTAGAATCAATTTTACGACCATTATTAGAAACTGAAATAGCTGGTGTAGAAGCTGTTATTCCTGTCCAAGTAACACCAAAATTAGGTTTGATTAAATCAGTTCCAGAACCAGTTGTACCTCCGACAGCATCAAAAGCTCTTACAACTGCATAGTAATAATCAGTTCCTGAACTAGGAAGGTTTCTAAATGTTATAACATGAAAAGATGTTGTATCTGGTAAAGTTGGGGTAAGATTACTTCCATCTTTATTAATATTAAAAGGACCTGATACAAAATCTGGTGCACCAAGAGGATTTGTACCTAAATAACCACTATTAGAAGACGATTTTATTAGATAAACAGCATAAGATCTAATATCTGTAATTAATTTTTCTTTTTTACCATTAACAGAATTTTTTGTGCTAAAAGTGTTTTGTATTTCTGGTGAATCAAGAATAATTGATAAATCAGCTCCTTTTTTACCATGACCAAGATCAACTATATAATTATTTTTATCTTTAATTATTTTTACATCGGAAATATCACTTAAATTTATAGAACTGATATTATTTGAAACTGAACAAGACATAGCACCTAATAAAATTAAAGGTAAAACAATATTTTTGAAATTTTTAATAGTTATTATCTTTTTATTATTATTTTTCATTAATTTAGTTGTATTTTTTCCAAATATTTTATTTATCATAATAATTAATCCATAAAAATTTTTCTAATACGATTATTACTAGTATCAGCAAGATAAATATTGCTAGAACTATCTACTGCAACTCCTGAAGGTAAATTTAATATTGAAGAAGTGCCTTGAAGAAAATCAGATGCGCCAAAAGAACCGCCTGTAGAACTACCAACAACAGTTGTTATGTTACCTGAAGAAAAATCTATTCTTCTGATTCTATGATTTGTTGTATCAGCGATATAAATATTACCTGTTTTATCAATAGATAAAGAATTAGGATTGTTTATAGTTGCAGAAGTTGCTAAACCACCATCACCTGAAAAACTAGCAGAACCAGTTCCTGCAACAGTAGTAATAATACCTGTAGAAAAATCTATTCTTCTGATTCTACTATTGCTTGTATCTGCTATATAAATATTATCGGAAGCATCTAAAGCTAATCCCTTAGGATTATTAATCTCAGCAGATCCTGCTTGTCCAGAATCACCTGAAAAAGCTCCTGTTCCAATTCCTGCAATTGTTGTTATATTACCTGAAGATACATCTATTTTTCTAATTCTATTATTAATTGTATCTGCTATGTAAATATTACCCAAACTATCTAAAGTTAAGGCATTCGGATTATTAATAGTTGCAGAAGTTGCTAGTCCACTATCACCTGAAAAACTGGGAGTACCAGTTCCTGCAATTGTTGTTATATTACCTGAAGATGCATCTATTTTTCTAATTCTATTATTGCTTGTATCGGCTATATAAATATTACCAAGTTTATCTACAGCTAATCCGTTAGGATTGTTTATAGTTGCAGAAGTTGCTAATCCTCCATCACCTGAAAAAGTACCTGTACCAGTTCCTGCAATTGTTGTTATAGAACCATCAATGTCTATTTTTCTTATACGATGATTTGCTGTATCTGCTATATAAAGATTTCTTGATGAATCGATTGCAATACCAGTTGGTAAATTTACATTACCATTTGTTGCAATTGCATTATCTGAAAAAGCAGCTGTACCATTGCCACCTATAGTATTAATCAAACCTGTTTGTATTGGTAATGTTATATTTAGAGATTTAGGATTAGTAGCAGATGAGCTAAAAGTTAAAACTTGTGAAGCATTGACGCTAACGGTGCTACTTGAAATTCCAGAGGTATTCGATAATTTTAGCCCTGTTGCGTTTGTTCCTGCATAAGCATCTACAACAGCATAAAGAGGTATTCCTGAGCCAGTTATATTTGAGAGAGTCAATGTAATCTTATCTTTATTGTTAGTTAAATATGAACCTATATCATTAGAATCAATGTTAACTGACCCCCAAACCATAGTACCTGTAGGATCTGCATTATTTGTACATAAATATGCCTTATATGATTTTATAAGAGACTTAGCACCAGTAAGAACAACATCTGTATCAACTTTAGCTGTCAAACTAGTAATTAATTTGGGGATAACATTTATTATGCTAAGATTACTTACAGTTACATTAGAATCAATTGATATTCCGACAGGCGATAATGCAACAGCTGAAGTCCAATAGGGATCTTCATTTCCTGGAGCAATCAAATCATTCCCAACTCCAGAAGCACCACCAATATTATCAAAAGCTCTAACGCCTACATAATAGTATTTACCTGAACCAGGAGGAGGTACATTAGAAAAATTTATTTTTTCGCTGATTCTTGCGTCTGTATTAAATGTTCCTTGTTGTATAATTTCATTATTTATATCATTTGCTATAGGATCACTTACTAGATCAGAACTATTCGCATAGCTATTTTTTATAAGATAAATTTCATAAGATTTTATATCTTGAGCTGTTTTTATTATTCCATTTGAAGTAGCTTTTGTAGAAAAACTAATATTTCTTGTATCAATTTCTACAACTATATTTGAACCTTTTTTTGAATTAGAAACTCGAAAGAAATGCTCTTTAGTGTTTTTTAAATTATTTTGATATTTTATAGGTGTTATATTATTTGTTGGCATTTCACACGAAAGTAATAATAAGGAAGTTATTAAAACTAACGGGCTAACAAATATTTTTTTCATTAAGATCAATTTTTAAAAGTTTTAAGTAATTACAAACATAAACACATTAACTATGATAATTAAAATCAATAAAAATAAAAATCAACTTTTAGTTAATGATGTAAAAATACAATTGCTTAACCAATAATTAACATAAATAATAAATAGATATTGACTTAAAAAGCTTTTTAGTAATAAAATACTTCAATTATATTTATTGTTTTTGGGTAAAAAAAATAGAACAATGATAAAAAAATTAATTATGTTTATTATTCCATTAACACTTGTTTATTCATGTTCAACAACAAACTCAAATCCATTAGCTCAAATTTTAGTTGATACAAATACACTCAAATTAGGTGTTACTCAAAATGGTGTTTTTACTGAAAGAGCAGATAAAGTTTATAAATCTGGTGAAAAAATTGATTTTAAAATCTTAGCTAAAAATCTTACTGTTATAAATTCAAAAGTAAAAGTAAATATAGACCTATTTCTAAAAAAAGATACTCAAATATTAGGTATAGATAATAATATATTAGGTAAAGATGGATTAACAGCAGATGTTACAGGTGTTCCAAGTAATTATTCTGGCAATAATGGACAAGTAAATATTACTACTACAATAAATCCACCAAGCGGATATACAGGTGATTTTACAGCGAATATAACCGTAAAAGATCTAAATTCATCAGGTCAAACGGCTGGTTTTGAAGCCAATTTTTCAATAAAAAATTAAAATCAAATTTTTTTTCTATTTACTTGTTATTACATCACTGTTATTATTTTGTTATATTAAAGTTTTAATAAAACTTTAGGGTTTGAAAATTATTAAAGACATCAAAAGAGGTGTTCCAATGTCAGTTCTTTTAAATTATGTAAATGGTGAGTTTTGTGAATCAAGCTCAAAAGATTTTTTAGATGTTCCTAACCCAGCTACAGGTGAAACGTTAGCTAAAGTTCCTTTAAGTACTTCAGAAGATTTAGATAGAGCTGTTCAAGCAGCAAACAAAGCATTTCCTTCTTGGAGAAGAACTCCAGCTGTAGAAAGAGCAAAATATTTATTCAAATTTAAACAACTTATAGAAGAAAATTTTGATGAAGTTGCAAAATGTCTTACATTAGAACATGGTAAAAATCTTTTAGAAGCAAAAGGAGATTTAAGAAGAGGTATTGATAATATTGATGTAGCATGTGGAATGCCTTCTTTAATGCAAGGAGAAAACCTTGAAGATGTTGGAAAAAATATTGATTGTGTTTCAACCAGAAGAGCTTTAGGTGTTTTTGCAGCGATTACTCCTTTTAATTTTCCTGCTATGGTTCCTTTTTGGTTTTTACCTTATGCAATTGCTACAGGTAATACTTTTGTTTTAAAACCTTCTGAAAGAGTTCCTTTAACACAACAAAAAATATTTGAATTATGGCACAAAGTTGGTTTACCAAAAGGAGTTATAAACCTTGTAAATGGTGGAAAAGAAATTGTTACAGGAATGTGTGAACATCCTCTTATAAAAGGAGTTTCTTTTGTTGGTTCTTCTCCTGTTGCAAAGTATGTATACGAAACTGCTGCAAAAAATGGAAAAAGAGTTCAAGCACTTGGTGGTGCTAAAAACTTCCTTGTAGTAATGCCTGATGCTGATTTTGAAAATACCGTAAATATTTTAGTTGAATCTTGTTATGGTTGTGCAGGTGAAAGATGTTTAGCAGGAAGTTCTTTAATTTTTGTTGGTGATGCTTATGAGAAATTTAAAGATGCAATTATAAATAGAGTTAAATCTCTTAAAGTAGGAGATGGTTTAGAGCCTGATACTGATATGGGTCCAGTTATTTCTCAAGCACACAAAGAAAAAGTTATGTATTACATTCAAAAAGGTATCGATGAAGGTGCTGAAATGCTTATTGATGGTAGAGTAGGATATGAAAACACAAAAGGGTTTTTCTTAGGAACAACTGTTTTTGATAATGTTAAACCAGAAATGACAATTGCAAAAGAAGAGATTTTTGGACCAGTTCTTTGTCTCTTAAAAGTTGATACTTTACAAGATGCTATAAATATTATCGAAAATCATGAATTAGCAAATACAACTTCAATTTTTACAACAAGCGGAAAAACAGCAAGAGATTTTACTTATAATGTAGAACCAAGTATGGTTGGTATAAATATTGGTGTTGCTGCACCAATGTCATATTTTAATTTTGGTGGTTCTAAAGGCTCATTTTTTGGAGATTTAAAAGCACACGGAAAACATTCTATTGAGTTTTATACTGATAGAAAAGTTGTAATAAGCAGATGGTTTTAAAATGGTATTTTTTACGAAATAATTTTGTTTAAATACATTATTTTTTAGTAGAGACGTATTTCAATACGTCTCTAAGTTAGGATCAAAATAATACAATTTAATTTTTAGGAGTCGTTTTATGTCAAGAAGAATTGTGAAATCTGGTTTAATTCAAATCGGAAACAAAGTTAATACAGATTTGTCTTGTGAAGAGCATAGAAAAGGAATGATTGAAGCCCATATTCCTTATATAGAAGAAGCTGGTAAAAAAGGAGTTCAAATTCTTTGTTTTGAAGAAGTTTTTACTGGGCCTTACTTCTGTCCTTCTCAAGATTCAAAATGGTATGATTTAGCTGAAGAAATTCCTGATGGGCCAACTACAAAATTAATGCAAGAATATGCAAAAAAATTCAACATGGTTATAGTTGTTCCTATTTATGAATTAGATATGACTGGTGTTTATTACAATACTGCTGCTGTAATTGATGCAGATGGAAAATATTTAGGTAAATATCGTAAAAATCATATCCCTCAAGTAAAAGGTTTTTGGGAAAAATTCTTCTTTAAACCTGGTAATTTAGGATACCCTGTTTTTAATACAGCTTATGCAAAAATAGGTGTTTATATTTGTTATGATCGTCATTTTCCAGATGGAGCAAGAGCATTAGGCTTAAACGGTGCAGAAATTGTTTATAATCCTTCTGCAACAGTAGCTGGATTAAGTGAATATCTATGGAAAATAGAGCAACCAGCTCATGCTGTAGCAAATGGTTATTATGTAGGTGCAATTAATAGAGTAGGAAAAGAAGGCCCTTGGGATATTGGAGAGTTCTATGGACAATCTTATTTTGTAAACCCAAGAGGACAAATAATATCAGAAGCTAGTCGTGATAAAGATGAACTTTTAATTGCAGATCTTGATATGGATTTAATTAAAGAAACAAGAGATTTATGGCAGTTTTATAGAGATAGAAGACCTGAAACTTATGGTGATTTAGTTAGATTATAATTTTTCTAGTTTTTTGATTATAGGGTCTGTCTAAAAAATGTATTTTTTTATAAAATTACAAGCTTAAAAGTCAATGTTTCTGTAGGTCGTTTTATGAAACGACCTCTTTTTAGACAGAGGCCTATTTTTTTATAAATAATTTAGTTTTTAATTTATAAACATTTATAGAAAAATATTAGATATAATTTATTAAGTAATATTATATTGATTTAGAAAACGTGAATCATGTTTTTAAAAAATAAAAGTAATGACAAAATTTAGTCTTTCAATAAAGATAACAAGACTTTTTATTATCAATCTTGTAGTCTTTTTTTCTTTAAACCTTGTATCTTTTGCAGAACTTGAATATCCATCTTATACAGGTAAAAAAATAACAGATATTTCTGGAAAATTTGACTCAAACTACCTTTCCAATTTAGAATCTCAAGTTGCTTCTTATGACTACGAAATGAGAATTGTTTTTATTAGTACAGAAGGTAAAGTTAATCTTGCTTTTTATGCCCCCAAGCTTTTTGAAATGTGGAAAATGAATGAAGATAGTGTTTTAGTTGTTATAGATCCATACAAAAATAAATTTGGCTATGCTATAGGAAAAGAAGTAAGAAAAAAAATAAAAGAAAAAAAAGTTATTGAAGATAATAATAAAATATCTGAAAATACAGATAAAGTAATAGACTATGATAATCTAGTTAATGCGATTGATAAAAAATTTTTATCTCCTAAAGCTGATTCAAAAAAAGAAGATAAGAAAAAAAATAATGATACTAATTCTGAAGCATCAAACACATATAAATATTCAAATAGTAATTCTAATTCAAAAAAAAATAATCTTGATTTTGTTGATTATGGTAAATTAAAAAAATATGCTTTGTTTATTATTCTTTTAGGTGTAATTATAGGTGGAGCGGCTTATGTTATAAATAAAAAGAATAAAGAAAAAAAACAATTAGAACTAAAAACAAATTATACTTTTGATGCCGATATTCAAATTCAAGATATCAATACACTTATAGAAAAAATAGATAATGATATTTTAAAAATGAATAAATATATTGGTTCTACAAAAAAAGAACTTAAAGATCATATTTTGAAATTGATTGAAAATAATAAAAAAGCAAAAAGTTTTATTGATAAAATAACTCAAAAATTAGAAGAGCTAGAGATTGAAGACATATATGAATTGAAAGAACTTCTTGATGATGGAAATATGAATATATCAATATTAAAACAAATACACCAAGATTCATTGGATTATAGAAAAGATTTTAAAATGATTCAAGATGGTTATCAAATGTCAATTTCAGATATAAGAGTAAATATAGAAAGTTGTAAAAATCTTTTGGAAGAAACAAAAATGCTTTTTCCTTTTCCATTATTAAAATGCTCTGAAAAAATAAATGATATGGAGATTTTTATTTCTAACCATAATTTATTTGAAAAAAATGATCCATTAGATTTTAAAGAAAAAATGCAAACTACACATAAAAAAATGGTAATTTTGAAAAAAGAATTAAGTATAATTCCTCATTTATACAAACAATTACAAGAAGATATTCCATTAAACATTTCTTCTTACCTAGACGAAAGTTTATTTGATAGTACAAGTAAAAATAAAATAAAAAATAAAGTTAATGATTATAGAAATAATGCATTAATAAGTCTTTCTGATGGTGATTTGCAAGAAACTGAAGAATTAATAAATAAAATTTTTAAATCTTTTGAAGTAAAAAATTCATCTCCTGTTGAAGATATTTTTTGATCTAAATCATTTTTTTTTCAAAATTTAATATTTTAAGATAAATATATTATATTAAGATAAGTTTATTCTAATCTTAAATATCTTGTAAGATCAACGTATATATGTTATTTTTTAATATTACTGTATTGGTTAAAATTAGATCCAATACTTAAATTATATATTGTGTTATGAATAAAGTTTCTGAAAAAAACATATTAATTACTAATGAAAAGTTAGGCTTACCTGTAATGTTAATAAGTCTTTGCATTTCTATTGGTGTACTTTTTTTCTCGTTTTTATTTGATAATTTCATACTTGGAAAAAGCTTCATTGTTGGTTCAATTACAATGATTATTTATCTAAGAATGCAAATTATTTTTGGTCAAACGTTAGGAAAAAAAGATTTACTTTCAATAATGCTTTTTGTGTTATCTTCTGGAAGGATTGTTATTTTAGGAGCACTATTATATCTAGTAGCAAAAAGAGTTGATTTATTTAATATATCCTACACTTTACTTGGTTTGACTTTTGTTCAGTTGACAAGTTTTGGGGTATTAATATTTAATTCTTTCAAAAAAGAAAAAAACATGACAACTAATATGTTATTAAAATCAGAGGGATAACAATAATGATAGAGTTTAACGCAACAATTTTAGTCCAAATGATTAACTTTTTTATATTTCTTTTTATTATGAAAATAATACTTTTTAAGCCTTTATTAGAAAGCATAGAAAAAAGAAGAAAATATGTATCTTCTTTAGAAAATGATATAAAAGATAAGTTAGCAAAATTTGAGCAAGCAGAAAAAAAATATCAAGAACAACTTAATCAAGCAAGACAAGATGCTCAAGATTTAATTGCAAAAAATACAAATTTAGCTGAAGAAGAAAAACAAAAAATTGTTAAATCGGCAATTGATGAAACAAAATCAGTTTTCGATGGTTTCAAAAAAGAACTTGTAGATGAAGCTGATAAAGCTAAAACAGAGCTTCTAAGAGAAGTTGATAGTTTAGCTAAAGAAATTTCTGAAAAGGTTCTTTCATCTGGTACAAATGATAAAGTACCAGCATAAGGAGGTAAAAAAATGTTAGGAACAAGTAATATTATATGGAATCTAATAAATTTCATAGCTTTAATTTTTTTATTAGTAAAATTTTTAAAGAAACCAGTAACTGATGCAGTTGAAAAGAAAAGAGATTCTATTTCTACTAGGCTTGATGATCTCGAATCTAAACTTAATAGTGCAACAGAAAAATTAAATCATCAAAATAAACAACTTGAAGAAGTTAAAGTTGATTTAAAAAAGATAGAAGAACAATCTAAAGACATGGCAGAAAGATTACATGAGGACATAATAAAAACAGCTCATTCTGAAGCTGAAAAAGTTAAAGTTCAAATGAAAAAGGCTATGGAACAAGAGATTAATAGAACAAAAGATCTATTAAGAAAAGAAATAATTGAAAAATCATTGCTTAAAGCTCATGACGTAATTAAACAAAAACTTGATGATAATACTCAAGTTTCATTAATTCAATCTTTCGCAATGTCATTGAATGCAAAATCAAGCGATAATTAAGGAGATTTAATATGAAAAATACTGTAGTAAGTAAAAGATATGCACAAGCTCTTTTTGAAATAGCTAAAGATAACAATTCAACTGAACAAATTCAATCAGAACTTAAAGATCTTGTAACTGTAATGAAAGGGAACAAAGAGTTTTCTAAGCTTTTCTTTCACCCTGTAATTAATAAAGTTGATAAAAAAGATATGGCAGATAAGATTTTTAGAGATAAAATTTCTAATACTACCCTCAATTTTTTACTTTTATTAGTTGATAAAAAAAGAGAAGGCTTAACTGAAGAAATATCAGAGCTTTTTGATAAAATGGTAAATAACCTTCATAGTAAAGTTGTTGCTAAAGTTTATACAGCAATTGAAGTTCAAAAAGCTGAACTTGATGTATTAAAACAAAGACTTGAAAGTTACCTTTCTAAAAATGTTGAAATGGAAACTTATGTTGATTCTTCAATATTAGGTGGAGTTTTAGTAAAGATTGGTGATAGAGTTATAGATGGCACAATACAAACGAAATTTAAGAATATGTCAAGAGTATTACGTTAATATATATTTTATTCAATAGAGGATTTATAAATGGGTATAAACATAAAATCAGACGAAATAACAAGCGTTCTAAAACAACAAATAGAGAAATACGGTTCAGTTCTTGAAGATGCTTACACTGGAACTGTTATATCAGTAGGAGATGGTATCGCTCAGATACATGGTTTGCAAAAAGCTATGGTTGGGGAACTTCTTGACTTTGGAAATGGAATTACTGGAATGGTTCTTAACCTTGAAGAAAACAGCGTTGGAGCAGTTTTATTTAGTGGAGCTAGAAGAATAGCTGAAGGCGATATCGTAAAAACAACTGGTAAAGTTGCTGAAGTTCCTGTAGGACCAGAACTTTTAGGTAGAGTTGTAAATGGTATTGGAGAGCCAATCGATGGAAAAGGTGCTTTAAATACAACAGAATTTAATAAAATTGAAGTTGTTGCTCCTGGTATCGTAGAAAGAAAATCTGTTCATCAACCATTACAAACAGGTATCACCACAATTGATGCTATGACACCAATTGGAAGAGGACAAAGAGAATTAATCATTGGTGATAGACAAACTGGTAAAACAGCTATTGCAGTTGATACAATCATCAACCAAAAAGGAAAAGATTGTTATTGTGTTTATGTAGCAATTGGACAAAAAGCATCAACTGTTGCAAGAGTTATTAAATCATTAGAAGATAATGGTGCTATGGAATATACAATCGTAGTTGCTGCAAACGCAGAGGAATCTCCTGCATTACAATTTATTTCTCCTTATACAGGCGTTTCTATGGCAGAGTACTTCTCTAGAAAAGGTGGACACGTTCTTATTGTTTATGATGATTTAACTAGACAAGCATGGGCATACAGAGAAATGTCTCTTCTATTAAGAAGACCTCCAGGAAGAGAAGCTTACCCAGGCGACGTTTTTTATTTACACTCAAGATTACTTGAAAGAGCTTGTAAACTTTCTGATGCTAAAGGTGCTGGTTCAATAACAGCTCTTCCTATTATTGAAACACAAGGCGGAGACGTTAGTGCTTATATCCCAACAAACGTAATTTCTATTACAGATGGACAAATTTTCTTAGAAACAGATCTTTTTAACTCTGGTATCAGACCTGCGATGAATGCTGGTTTATCAGTTTCTAGAGTTGGTGGAGCTGCTCAAACAAAAGCAATGAAAAAAGTTGCTGGTAAATTAAGACTAGAATTAGCTCAATTCAGAGAATTAGCTGCGTTTGCTCAATTTGCTTCTGATCTTGATCCTGCTACAAAAGCACAAATATCAAGAGGACAAAGATTAATGGAAATATTAAAACAACCTCAATTCACACCTCTATCTGTTGGTAAACAAGTTATTCAAATTTATATTGTAACCAAAGCTTTAGTTGATGAAATTGATGTAAAAGATATGCTTAGATTTAGAAATGAGTTTTTTAAATATTTAGATACAACATATCCAGATTTAGACAAAAAAATAACTGAATCAGGTAATTTAACTGAAGATGAAGAAAAACAGATTGAAAAGACTGTAAAAGAATTTAAATCTAGCCTATTTAAGTCGTCAGTTAAGTAGTAGTAAATGATGGATGATGAACTATAAATTTTATAGTTTGTAGTTCTTAGTTCATTTTTTATTAGTAAAAAAAAGGAAAGACAAATGCCAAATCTTAAAGAAATTAAAACCAGAATAAAAAGTGTAAAAAATATCGAGCAAATAACTAGAGCCATGAAAATGGTTGCTGCCGCAAAAGTTAGAAAAGTTCAAGATAGAGTAACAGCTTTTAGACCTTATTCTGAAAAAATCCAAGAAGTTTTTAGTAATTTATCTAGTAAAGTAGCAGGAGAAGATATTTCTGAACCTCTATTGTTACAAAGAGATGTTAAAACTGTTGGTTTAGTAGTTGTAACATCAGATAAAGGACTTTGTGGAAGCTATAACTCAAACCTTGTGAGATTTGCAAATGCTGAAATAAAAAAATTTGAAGCTCAAGGCTACAAAGTAAAACTTTGGCTTATAGGAAATAAATCTTTTGCAGCTTTTAAATATACTGGTCATGAAATAATTGAAAAATATAGTCAGATCCCTCAAATAGCAACAACTGTTGAAGCTAACATGATTCAAGAAAACGTTATATCTAACTATTTATCAGAAAATGTTGATAAAGTAGTTATTATTTATACAAAATTTGTTTCTATGATGACAACAGTACCTTCTAGATTAGATCTAGTTCCTGTTATAACAGAAGGACAAACATCTGATAGTATGGCTCAATATGTTTTTGAACCTAATGCTCAAGCAATGATGAGTGCTATAATTCCTAAATACATAGAATCTCAAATTTTAAGAGCTTTATTAGAATCTTCAGCAAGTGAATTAGCTTCAAGAATGACAGCTATGAGTTCTGCATCTAAAAATGCAAAAGAAATGATTTTCAGTCTTAATCTTGTTTATAATAAAGTAAGACAAGCTGCAATTACAAAAGAAATATTAGAAGTCGTTGGCGGTGCCGAGGCTCTTGAATCATAAAATAATAATTATATTAAAAAGGTAAGGTAACTATGACAACAACAATAGAGAAAACAAACGTTGGTGAAGTAGTACAGGTAAAAGGTCCAGTTGTTGACGTAAGGTTTGCACCAGGACATCTTCCTGCTATTTACAACGCATTAACAATAACTGAAAAAACTGAATCTGGTGTTCAAGTAAATTTAACATTAGAAGTTCAACAACATCTTGGCGACAACATGATTAGATCAGTTGCTATG
>JBBTGK010000067.1:0-11946 GCA_038060635.1 Cyanobacteriota bacterium
GAAGCATGGATTTAAAGGATATTAGTCTTAATAATATTAATAAAGCTCATTTTATTGGTATTGGTGGCATTGGAATGAGTGCATTAGCTTTTGCTTTATTAGCAAAAGGTAAAAAAGTAACTGGAACAGATAAAAAAGCCTCTAATATAACTGACAAACTCATAGAAATGGGTGCAAAAGTAAATATAGACCATAATGAAAAAAACCTTGATGATGATACAAATATAGTTGTAGTTTCAACTGCAATCAATAACACTAACAACCCCGAATTAGAAAAAGCAAACAGATTAAATATACCAATATACCATAGAGCTGATTTATTAAATGCTTTCTTAAGAAGCCATGAAAGCATTGCTGTAACAGGAACACATGGAAAAACATCTACATCAGCAATGATGTCTCAAGTTTTATATGAAGCAAATTTAAACCCAACAGCTTTAGTTGGAGGACAAATAATAAGTTTTGGAACAAATTCTTTAGCTGGTGATAGTAACTATTTAGTAGCAGAAGTTGATGAAAGCGATAAATCTATTAATAAGTTATCAGCATCTTATGCAATAATAACAAATCTTGAATCAGATCACTTAGATCACTATAAAGATTTTAATGAAATTCTTTCGGTAATGAAACAATTTATAGATAATATTCCTAAAGATGGAAAAATAATAATTTGCAAAGATTCTGAAGGTAACAGAGAGCTACTAAAAATGATAACTGATAGAGATGTTATTACTTATGGAGAAAAAGAAAAATCATCAGATTATGTAGTTATTGATATAGAACAAACAGATTCTAGTTCAAAATTTAAAGTTCTTGAAAGAGGGGTTTTATTAGGTGAGTTTTTTATGCACATAGCAGGAAAACACTATATACATAATGCAATTTCAGTAATTATTTGTTCTAGACTTTTAGGAATATCAGTTGAAGATATTAAAAAAGGGTTAGTTAATTATCAAGGTGTTAAAAGAAGATTTGAACGAGTAGCAGATAAAGATGGCTCTATAATAATTGATGATTATGCTCATCATCCAACAGAAATAAGAGCAACTCTTTCTACATCAGGTTTATTTAAAAGACATGTAACCGTTGCATTTCAACCTCATAGATTTAGTAGAACAAAGGCTTTTATGGAAGAATTTGCAAAATCATTTGAAGAAGCTGATAGAGTTATTCTTACGGATGTTTATGGTGCTGGAGAAAAACAAGAAGATTATCCTGAAATAACCTCAGAAAATTTAGCAAAAATGGTTAAATCTTATTATCCAAACAAAGAAGTTTATTATTTACCATCACTTGAAGAAATTGCAACTTTTATGGAAAAAAACAAAGTTAAAGATGAAATAATAATAACAATGGGTGCAGGAACAATTACTAATCTTTCTAAAATGCTAATCGGAGATATGCATGCAATTGCTTGAAAAGAAAAAATGGCTATAAAAAAAGATTTTAGTTTAAAAAACTTTAATACTTTTGGAATAGACATAAAAGCAAAATATTTTTTTGAAGCATCAAATCAACAATCTTTGTTAGATATATTATCTCTTCCTGAATATGTTAATGAAAAAAAATTATTCTTAGGACAAGGTAGTAATATTCTTTTTACTAAAGATTTTGATGGTTTAGTAATTAAAATAAATTTAGTTGGTATAGAAAAAATATCCGAAACTGAGCAAGATATTTTAATAAAAGTTGGAGCTGGTAATATTTGGCATGATTTTGTTCTTTATTGCATAGAAAAAAATTATGGTGGACTAGAAAACCTTTCTTTAATCCCTGGAACTGTAGGAGCATCACCAATTCAAAATATTGGAGCTTATGGAGTTGAATTAAAAGATGTTTTTCATTCTTTAGAAGCAATTGAAATAAAAACAGGTAACAAAAAAGTTTTTGATAAAATAGATTGCAAATTTGGTTATAGAAATAGTATTTTCAAAAATAAATTAAAAAATAAATATATAATTACATCAGTTACTTTTAAATTAAATAAAAATAATACTATAAATACTTCTTATGGAGATATTCATAAAAAATTAGCTGAAAAAAATAAAAATTCTTATTCTATAAAGGATGTTAGTGAAGCAGTTTGTGAAATAAGAAATAGTAAATTACCAAACCCAAAAGAAATTGGAAATGCAGGTAGTTTTTTTAAAAATCCTGAAATAGATATAGCTCTTTTTGAAAAAATAAAACTTAAATATCATGATATAAGTAGTTATAAATTACCTGATCCAAATAAAGTTAAAATTCCAGCTGGTTGGCTAATAGAGAAATGTGGTTGGAAAGGGAAAACTTTTGATAATTATGGAGTTCATAAAAATCAAGCTCTTGTTTTAGTTAACTATGGTGGAGCAGATGGAAAAAAAATAAAAAAACTATCTGAAAAAATAAAAAAATCTGTACTTGAGTTTTTTGAAATAGAATTAGAAACTGAAGTAAATATAATTTAAAATAGATTTAACTAAGAAACGAAAAAAAATACTTAAATAATTTTTTACTTTCAAAAAACATTAGAGTTGGTATAATACACAATATGATTTTTATACTAAAAAATATTTAATTTATGAATGTAGAAGAACTTACTTACAGAGTCAAACAAGAAAACGAGCATATATTAAGAATTAAAGCAGAATTATCCAAAGTAATTGTTGGACAAGAAAATATGATTAATTCTTTATTAATGGG
Organism: Cyanobacteriota bacterium; assembly: GCA_038060635.1. Classification (GTDB taxonomy): domain Bacteria; phylum Cyanobacteriota; class Sericytochromatia; order UBA7694; family JACMQJ01; genus JBBTGK01. Next base: position 2,683 of record JBBTGK010000067.1, read on the forward strand.
TATTTTTACTGATGGGCATATTTTACTTGAAGGTGTTCCTGGATTAGCTAAAACAACCGCTGTAAAATCATTAGCTGAAATGATGGATCTTTCTTTTAAAAGAATACAATTTACACCAGATCTTTTACCAGCAGATTTAATTGGAACACAAATTTATATACCCAAAGATGGTGATTTTGTTACCAGAAAAGGGCCTATTTTTAGTAATATTATTCTTGCAGATGAAATTAATAGAGCCCCTTCAAAAGTACAAAGTGCTTTATTAGAAGCAATGGAAGAAAAACAAGTAACAATTGGTGGAGAAACTTATTTTTTAGATAGACCTTTTTTAGTTCTTGCAACACAAAACCCAATAGATCAAGAAGGGACTTACCAAATTCCTGAAGCACAAGCAGATCGTTTTATGTTCAAAATAAAATTATCTTATCCTACAAGAGAAGAAGAAAAAGAAATTGTAAAAAAAATGTCTGTTTATAATAAAATATCATTAGAAAAAATAATAAATAAAGAAATAATAAATACTATAAAAAATCTAATCGAACAAATTTATATAGATGATAAATTACAAGAATATATAATAAATATAATTTTTGCTACAAGAGAAGGCGAAAAAATAGGTTTAGAAGGATTAATAGAATATGGAGCCTCTCCAAGAGCTAGTATTAATCTTACTAAAGCAGCAAAAGCAAAAGCTTTTTTAAGTTCTAGAGGTTATGTAACACCAGCGGATGTAAAAAATGTAGCAAAAGATATTTTAAGACATAGAATAAAAATATCTTATGAAGCTGAAGCTGAAAATATAAAAGTAGAAGATGTAATTGACAGAATATTTAATAAAATAGCTATTCCATAGAAAAAAATAGATATTAGTAAAAAGTTAAAAGTAAAGAGATAAGAAGATTGAGAATATAAACTATAGTTAGATTCTTCTCAAAATGATTTTCTTTGAGTATATAATAAAAATAACCTTTTTTGGAGAATAAAATGATAGAAATAAACCCCTCAAAACCTATTTTAGTAACAGGTGGAAGTGGATATATAGCCTCTTGGATAGTTAAATATTTATTAGAAAAAGGTTATAAGGTAAGAACAACCGTTAGAAGTTTAAAAGATAAATCGAAAATAACTCATCTATTAGATCTTGAAAAACAATACCCTGATAATTTAGCATTTTTTGAAGCTGATCTTATGAAAAAAGGATCTTTTAAAGATTCTATTGATGGATGCGAATTAGTAATACATACAGCATCACCTTTTGTTATTTCTGGGATCAAAGATGCTCAAAAATAACTTATTGAACCTGCTTTAGAAGGAACAAGAAATGTATTATTATCTGCCAATGAAGTAAGTTCTGTAAAAAGAATTGCATTAACTTCAAGTGTTGTAAGTATTCATGGTGATTCGATTGATATAAAAAAGGTTCCTAATGGTATTTTTACCGAAAAAGAATGGAATACTAGTAGTTCATTAACTAAAAGCCCTTATGGTTATTCAAAAACATTAGCTGAAAAAGAAGCTTGGAAAATCTGTGAAGCTCAAAATAATTGGGATTTGGTAACAATTAACCCAGGTTTTGTTTTTGGACCATCTTTGTCAACAAGAAAAGATTCAACTAGTATTGATTTTATGCTTTCTATGGCAAATGGAAAATTTAAAACAGGTGTAGCAGGTTTATTTTTTGGGGTAGTTGATGTTCGTGATGTTGCAATAGCACATATTAACGCAGGTTTTTTAGCAAAAGCCAAAGGAAGACATATTTTAGTAGCAAATACTTTATCTATGATTGATATAGCAAAAATACTTAGAGATAAATACGGCAATAAATATCCTTTCCCAAAATCAGTTGTACCAAAATTTTTAATGTATTTTGTAGGTCCTTTTTTGGGGTTTAATTGGCAATATGTTTCAGATAACATTGGAATAGAAATAAAATATGATAATAGTTTTAGTAAAGAAAATTTAGATATTAATTATAGATCTTTAAATGACACAATAACAGAACATTTTGATCAGATAATAAAAGATGGTTTATTGTAATAGATTTCTTTTTGTAGGACTGTCAAAAAGTTTATTTTTTAAGAAAATTAAAAAATCATAACCAAATGTTTTTGTAGAGGAATGCTTTAAAAGCATTCCTCTTAGAAAAAATATACAAAATTTCAGATTAGGATTTAAAATTAAATAACTTCCTGAACTTACATAAAGGATTTGATGAATCAAATCCCTGCAAAATCCTTACTCTTAACCCTTCACTTCTAAAAAAAAGATGTTAATTAATTATCAATCCTTATTTCCAACAACTAGCAATATTTTGAGCATTTACACTTTCACCTGCATAAGGTAATTCAAACATATCTTCTATTGTTCTTAGAATATTGTAATGAGTAATCTTATCTGAATATTTACCATTTTTTACCATATTACCAATAAAAAGAGTCGCAATATTATTTCTATGGAAATAATTATCTTCATCAAAAGTTATTATTAACAAACTATCATTATTTTTTACCCATTGCACATAAGAATCAAGATTATTTTTTAGCCATTTATCACCATCTTTTATTATTCCATTAAAAATTCCATTATGCATATCATTATCCATATTAGGAATTACAAAAGAAACATCTGGTAAATTATTAAAATCTTTAGGGAAATCGGTAAAAGGTTTACTAATATTATCGGGAAGTCTATTTTTTCCAACTCCTTGCCAATATACCCAAGGGCTATGTTTACTAGCATATTCCCCTGATTTTTCTCCCTTAAAACCAATACTAGGCAAATCTTCTGAATAACCAACAAAAGTATGATTTGCTTCTAATAAAGATGCAGCTAAATTTGGAGTAGAAAAAGGAATATTTTGAGGAAATTTATCATCTTTTATTCCTTGAGTAGCACCAGAAAAAAGCATTAAATAATTTGGTTGGCTTGGATGTGTAAGCCCATAAGACTCTGTAAATAAAGCTGAATCTTTTACAATTTGGTTTATATATGGAGCAGCTGAGTCATCTATTATTTGTTCAAAGGCGTGATTTTCTAAAACTACAATAACAATATGCTTTGGTACGGGTAAATTATGTTTATTTTTAATTATTTCTGGTGTTGTTTGTACAGTACTTACATCATTTGAAGAAACTGGTAAATTCGCATTATTAACTACTTCATTTATAGGATTAACAATTTCTTTTTTGGGTTCTATTATTTTAGGTTCAGGCACTAAAATTTCTTTTTTGGGTGAAATTGTTGCTTTCGGGATTATATTAATTGGAGTTTGTGATTGTATTGTTTTAGGTTCAGATACAATATTATTTTTTTCTACAGGTGTGTTTACTATTTCTACTATTTTATTATTATAATCATTTTTATCGCAAGAAAAAAATGAAAAAATTGAAATAATTAGAAGTAATCCTATTTTTGTACTTTTTATCATTAATTAAGAGATTACCTTACATATTTTTTATATACTAACTTAAATATAATTATATCAAAAATGTAGATTTTTAATTTCAATTTTTGTTATGAAAACACGAAATAAATAATTTTTTATTAAGTCAATTAGACTAACTAATAAATCAGTGTATAATAGTAAAGTTAAAATTGTGTTTAATATAAAATTAAATTAACGTATATTGGGAGTCTTAACTTGAAAGTTACTTTACAAAAACAGGAAAAAAACAAGATATTTCTTGAGATCGAATTAGAAGCTAAGAGAGTATCTGATACTTATGAAAAAAGGTTTAGAGAAACAGCTAAGACTGTATCTGTACCTGGCTTTAGAAAAGGTAAAGCCCCTAGAAAAATGATTGAAAAATATATCTATTCAGATATGTTAAGAAAAGATGTTTTAGAAGAACTTGTTTCATCATCTTATCCAGAAGCATTAAAACAACTAGAAAACCCAATAGAGCCTATTGCTCAACCTGAAGTTGAAATATCTAAATTTGAACTTGATCAAGAGTTTATTTATAAAGCAACAATAGAAGTAAGACCTGAAATAAAATTAGGTGAATATAAAGGATTAACAATAGAAGTTGACCCTATATCAGAAATTGATGATGTGGCTGTTGAAAAAGAAATTGAAGAATTAAGAAAATCTGTTGCTCAACTTATTACTGTAGAAAGACCTATTCAACAAGATGATGTTGTTTTAGTTGATATTTATGGTGAAGTAGAAGGCGAACCTATTCCTGATGGAGCTACTGACAACTTACAAATGGAAATAAAACCAGGTAATTTTGTAGAAGGATTTACAGAACAACTTGTAGGAGCAAATACAAACGAAAGAAAAGCTGTTGAAGTTACATTCCCTGATTCTTATGCAGTTACAGATTTAAGACAAAAACAAGGTAAATTTGAAGTTTTAATTAAAGAAATAAAAGAATTAAAATTGCCTGAGCTTAATGACGAATTTGCTAAACAAATGAGTAGTAAATGGCTTAATACCGATTTAAATAACATTGATGAGCTTAAAGTTAAAGTTAAAGAAGATTTAATTTCTAGAAGTAAAAATGATCAATTATTAAAAAATCAAGAAGCTCTTGTTGAAGCAATAATTTCTGCGGCTGAAGTTGAAGTTCCTGAAAGTATGGAAAAACAAGAAATGTATGGTTTATGGCAATCAAGAGAAGGTATGCTTTTAGCTTCAAGAGATGTTGCTCAAGAAGTTTTAGATGCATCTTGGGAAAATTGGCAATCAAGAGAAGATATTTTACTTGAAGCAAGAAAAAGAGTTAAAACTACACTTGTTTTCAGTGAAATATCTAGAAAAGAAAATGTAAATCTTACAACTCAAGAACTTGATTCACATTTATCTATCTATTCAAGAATTTACCAAAAATCAATTGAAGATGTAAAGTTAATGTTAGATGATAATGGTAAATTATTACCATTAATTGACAATCTTTTAGTTGGTAAAATTCTAAAATGGTTAGAAGATAATTCAACTGTTACTGTTAAAGGACAAGCTTAAACTTTTTTATTAGAAGGCTGAAAATATTTTTATTCAGCCTTCTTTTTGTTATTTAAGATATAATATTTTCTATGATCTAAAAAATTAGATTTTGGATAAGTTAGATTAAATTTAAAGACTTTTATTTTAGTAGAGATCGATTTTTAAAAGAGGAAAAAAATGGCTATTATACCTTCAGTTATAGAACAAACAAGCAGAGGAGAAAGATCTTATGATATATATTCAAGACTTCTCAAAGAAAGAATCATTTTTTTGGGTACTCCAATAAATGATCAAATTGCAAGTCTTATTGTTTCTCAACTAATTTTTTTAGAATCTGAAGATCAAGAAAAAGATATATTTTTATATATAAATAGCCCTGGTGGTTCTGTAACAGATGGACTTGCAATATACGATACAATGCAATTTATAAAAGCACCTGTTAGTACAATATGTTTAGGACAAGCTGCTAGTATGGGGGCATTTTTATTGGCTGCTGGAGAACCTGGAAAAAGAATGTCTTTACCAAATTCAAGAATAATGATACATCAACCATTAGGTGGTGCAACTGGTCAAGCAACTGATATAGAAATTCAAGCCCAAGAAATTTTAAGATTAAAAGGAAGACTAAACGAACTTCTTGCTATCCATACCAAAAAAGATATCGCTCAACTTGAAAAAGATACAGATAGAGATTTTTATATGTCAGCTGAAGAAGCAAAAATTTATGGATTAATAGACACTGTTATTATTCCTAAAATAGGTGAAAACAATGAACCTATGCCTCTTCCTGAGAAAGCAAATCAATAGGTAATAAATTATGGCAAAAAATAGTACTCCAGATCATCCTAAATGTTCTTTTTGTGGAAAAAATCAAGAGAACGTAAAAAAGTTAATCGCAGCTCCAGGCGTATATATATGTAATGAGTGTGTTGAACTTTGTAATGAAATTCTTGAAGAAGAGTTATTAGGCGAAGAAGAGAATAAAAAAACCTCTACTAAAAGCGAACTTAAAGATGTTCCTAAACCAAAAGAAATATAAAAAATCCTCGACCAATATATAGTTGGTCAAGATGAGCCAAAAAAAGTTTTATCTGTTGCGGTTTATAATCACTATAAAAGAATCACTTTTTTGGGTAAAGATGAAAAAGATATTGAGTTACAAAAAACTAATATTTTAATGGTAGGCCCAACAGGTTCTGGTAAAACATTATTAGCACAATCTTTAGCTAAAATATTGAATGTTCCTTTTGCTATTGCAGATGCAACAACTCTTACCGAAGCTGGTTATGTAGGAGAAGATGTAGAAAGTATTTTATTAAGATTATGGCAATCAGCAGATCAAGATATAAAGAAAGCTGAAAGAGGCATTGTTTATATAGATGAAATAGATAAAATTGCAAGAAAATCTGAAAATATGTCTATAACCAGAGATGTTTCTGGTGAAGGTGTTCAACAAGCTTTATTAAAAATGATTGAAGGAACTGTTTCTAATATTCCTCCTCAGGGCGGTCGTAAACATCCTTATCAAGAGTTTATACAAATAGATACAAGTAATATTCTTTTTATTCTTGGCGGTGCTTTTGTTGGATTAGAAGATATAATTGCAAGTCGTGTAGGAAAAAAATCTATGGGATTTGGTTCTGATGCTGGTTCTACAAAAGATAAAAATGATTTGAAAAAGTTATTTAAAGAACTTAAACCAGAAGATTTATTAAAATTTGGTATTATTCCAGAGTTTATAGGTAGAATACCTTATATTACAACACTTGACCCTCTTGATGAAGAAACCTTAGAGCAAATTTTGACCGAACCTAAAAATGCTATTATAAAGCAATATATTAAATTATTGAGTCTTGATGGTGTTAGCATTAAATTTACCAAAGATGCAATAAAATCGGTTGCAAAAGAAGCTATCAAAAGAAAAACTGGTGCAAGAGCTTTAAGATCTATACTTGAAGAAACAATGATTGATATTATGTATGAAGCTCCATCTGATCCAGCTATGAAATCTATTGAAATTACTCAAGAAATGGTTGAAAATAGAAAATCTAATCAAATAATTAATTTGAATAAGAAAGAAACTGAAACCAAAGCAGAAAAAGAAAAAGATGATAATAAAAACAAGCCTGAAGGCGAAATAGCTTAATGAAAAAACCTGAATTACTTTCTCCAGTTGGAAACCTAGAAAAATTAAAATATGCAGTTCATTATGGTGCTGATGCTGTTTTTATGGGTTTGCCAACTTTTGGTCTTAGAAGTAATAAAAAAGCTTTTAATTGGGAAGATCTTGAAGAAGGAATTAAATATGCTCATGACAGAAATGTAAAAGTGTATATTACTTCCAATATTTTTGCAAAAAACCATGAAATTGAAAGAGTCCCTGAATATTTTCAAAGATTAGCTCCACTAAAACCAGATGGAATGATAGTAAGTGATATTGGAATTATGGAGTTGATTAAAGAGTATTTACCAGAAACAGAAATCCATGTAAGCACTCAAACAAGTATTATGAATTGGTCAACAGCTAAGTTTTGGCATAATTATGGGGCAACTAGAATTGTTTTAGCCAGAGAATTATCTATAAAAGATGTAAAAACTATAAAAGATAAAAATCCTGATTTAGAACTAGAAACTTTTATTCATGGTGCTATGTGTATGGCATATTCTGGAAGATGTATGATTAGTGGTTACCTAAATATGAGAGATGCTAATCATGGTGATTGTACAAACGCTTGTAGATGGAATTACAAATTAGTAGAAGAAAGCAGACCAGGAGAATATTTTCCAATAGAAGAAGATGAAGGCGGAACATATTTTTTTAATGCAAAAGATTTATGTCTAATAAGCTATATACCTGATCTTATTGATGCAGGAGTAGTAAGCTTTAAAATAGAAGGAAGATCAAAAAGTGAATATTATCTTTCAATCGTAACTAGAGCATATAGAAAAGCAATTGATGCTTATTTTAAAGATCCAGAAAATTATGATCCTTTACCTTTTTTTAGAGAAGTAATGACAACAAGTAATAGAACTTTTACTTCAGCTTTTAATTCTAATTCAGCTGATTCTCCAAATTTAAATAATTATGAGTCTTCTGCCGCAGTTCAATATTATGAATTTGTAGCAGCAGTAAAATCTTACGATGAAAATGAAAAAATGGCTCTTATAGAAGGTCGAAATCAAATAAAAATAGGTGATACATTAGAATTTGTTACTAAAGATGATGTAATAATTAAAACTATTGATAAAATTTTTACAGAACATGGAAAAGAAGTTGAAAAAGTAGATCCAAATAAATTTTATAAAATACCTTTTGATACTAAATTAGATGAATTTACAATGATCAGAAGAAGAAATAAAAAAATATCTGATGAAGAAATGGAACAAATTGTTAATGATGAATATATTTCTTTAGGTCAAGGAAATTTAAAAGTTTTTAAATAATTAAATAATTTTTTGTTTTGTAGGGAAGGTTTTCAAAACCTTCCGAAACAAACAAATTGTATAATTTATATTCAAAAAAAAATTTTTAGTCGCACATTTTTTTCGCAGGTGTTTGATTCATCAAAGCGACTTTGTACGAAATAATTAAAAAAATTCTATCTAAATTAACCTGAGTTCGAGAAATTTATATTCTAGAATATAGTGATAATAGGTAATACAAAATAAATAAGAAACATTAAAATTATTTTTATCAAAAATAATTTATCCAGAGCTATTATTTTCAAGGGGCTGATTCGTAAATAAGAGTATTTACTCACCTTGTTCAATAAGATATACATGTATTCTCCTGAACAAGGTGGCTTCAGCCCCTTGTTTTTGCCCTAATTTCATTTTGTTATTATATAAAATATAGAATTTTTTATCGAACTCAGGTTAAATTATAAAACAGTCTGTTAATTTTAGTTACATAAAAAATAGTGAACAAATATTATGTTAAAATTAGGTTATGAAAAAGTTAATATTTTAAAAACAGGGGTAATTTAAATAATTTAATGAGAATACTCATTTCTAATGATGATGGTATCTATGCACCAGGAATAAAATCTTTAGCAGAAACTTTGGCAACAGTACATGATGTTTATGTTGCTGCACCTGATAGAGAAAGAAGTGCAAACAGCCACGCTCTTACATTAAACAAACCATTAAGAGCAGAAAAAGTAGATATATTTAACAATGTAAAAGGAGCTTGGCATATTAATGGAACTCCTGCCGATTGCGTTAAAATAGCTTTAGGAGCATTACTTGATCATGAACCTGATTTAGTTGTTTCAGGAATAAATAGAGGGCAAAATATGGGTACTGATGTTGTTTAT